>CAYXOM010000417.1:0-5246 GCA_964466565.1 uncultured Mycobacterium sp. | reverse complement strand
CCGCCGCCCTGGCCCCCCCCCGCCGCGGCGGCGGGTACGCCGCGGCCGGACTGTGTGGCGCCGGCGGGCAGGGCGATGCGCTCATCCTGCGCGCCCGCTGACCAACGACGGCTTGTAGTAGCTGGTGCCCGGCGAGGGTACAAAGAACCCATGACTGGCGAATTCGATCTCCGCACCACCGCCGGGCGCTTCCGGGTCGTCGCACTGGCCGAGGCGGTCAGCTGGATCGGACTGCTGGCCGGGATGTACTTCAAGTACCTCGGCAGCCCCCGGACCGAGATCGGGGTGCAGATCTTCGGCCCCGTGCACGGAGCGCTGTTCGTGGCCTTCGTGGTCGTCGCGCTGCTGGCCGGCATCGCGTTCCGGTGGCGACCGGTCACCTGGTTGCTGGCTTTGCTGGCCAGCGTCGCTCCACTGGGAACTGTGATGTTCGTCATATGGGCGGACCGGGCGGGCCGACTCGGGCGTTCGCCGACCACCGGAACGGCCGCGGAATCGGTCGGTGCGGGTACCTGACGGACCGCCCCGCGGGGTCCGCGTGCCAGACTTGACGGCGTGACCCGACCTCGAAACCGCATCGCGCCGGCCATGGCGGGCGCCGTGGATCTCTCCGGTCTCAAGCAGCGCGCCGACGCGCCCGCCGGCGCGGCCGGCGCGGCCGTCGACGTCACCGAGGCGAACCTGGAAGCCGAGGTGCTCGTCCGTTCCCGCCAGTTACCGGTCGTGGTCCTACTGTGGTCGCCGCGCAGCCAGGCCTGCGTCCAGCTCGCCGACACCCTGGCCGGGCTGGCCGCCGCCGACGCGGGCCGCTGGTCGCTGGCGCTGGTCAACGTCGACGCCGTCCCGCGGGTGGCCGCCATGTTCGGCGTGGAGGCGGTGCCGACCGTGGTGGCCCTGGCCGCCGGCCAACCGCTGGCCAGCTTCGAGGGCATGCAGTCGGCCGATCAACTGCGCGGCTGGGTCGACTCGCTGCTCGCCGCGACCGCGGGCAAACTTCCCGGCGCCGGCCCGGCCCCCGAGCAGGCTGAGGACCCGGCGCTCACCGATGCGCGCGACAAGCTGGATTCCGGGGATCTCGGCGCGGCGGCGGCGGCCTACCAGTTGATCCTCGAGACCGACCCCAAGCATCCCGAGGCATCGGCGGCGCTGCGCCAGATCACCTTCCTGCAGCGGGCCGGAACCCAGTCTCCCGACGCCGTCGCGCTCGCCGACGCCTCCCCCGACGACATCGACGCCGCCTTCGCCGCGGCCGACGTGCAGGTGCTCGGCCAGGACGCCGCCGGTGCTTTCGCCCGGCTCATCGCGCTGGTGAAGCGCACCTCCGGGGACGACCGCGCCCGGGTGCGCACCCGGCTGATCGAACTGCTCGAGCTCTTCGACCCCGCCGACCCCGAGGTGATCGCCGGGCGGCGCGACCTGGCCAACGCGCTGTACTGAGCTCTCCCCGCGAGCAGACGGAAAAGTCTCCGACACGCCGGGCGTGCGGGGACGTTTACGTCTGCTCGCGTACGGAGGCGACCCTCAGGCGGGCTCGAGCCAAACCGCTGAGTTCGGCGGCAGGACCACCACCGCCGACGCCGGCCGGCCGTGCCAGGGCTTCGCGGTGGCGCGCACCGACCCGAGGTTGCCGATCCCCGACCCGCTGTAGACGGTGGCGTCGCTGTTGAGTACCTCGCGCCACGCCCCGGGCGCAGGCAGGCCCAGCCGGTAGGCGCTGTGTTCGGTTCCGGCGAAGTTGAACACACACGCCAGCACCGATCCGTCGGACCCGATGCGCAGAAAGCTCAACACGTTGTTGGCCGCGTCGTCGGCGTCGATCCACGAGTAGCCCTCGGGCCGGGTGTCCTGACTCCACAGAGCTGCCCGGGACCGGTAGATCGCGTTGACGTCGCTGAGGAATCGCAGGATGCCGCCGGAGAAACCGGCCTCGTCGAGCTGGAACCAGTCCACCCCGCGCGACTCCGACCACTCGGCGCGCTGGCCGAACTCCTGGCCCATGAACAGCAGCTTGGCCCCGGGATGTGCCCACTGGTAGGCCAGCAGGCTGCGCAGGCCCGCGGCCTTGACGTGGTCGTTGCCGGGCATGCGGCTCCACAGCGTGCCCTTGCCGTGCACAACCTCGTCGTGGCTGATCGGCAGCACGTAGTTCTCGCTGTAGGCGTAGAGCATCGAGAACGTCATCTCGTGGTGGTGGTAGCTGCGGTGCACCGGGTCGCGGCCGAGGTAGTCCAGGGTGTCGTGCATCCAGCCCATGTTCCATTTCATCGAGAAGCCGAGCCCGCCGAGCGTCGTCGCCCGGGTGACCCCCGGCCAGGCGGTGGACTCCTCGGCGATGGTGACGATCCCCGGGACGAGCTTGTGGACGGTGGCGTTCATCTCCTGGAGGAACTGCACCGCCTCGAGGTTCTCCCGGCCGCCGAGGGCGTTGGGGCTCCAGCCGCCCTCGGGCCGGGAGTAGTCCAGATAGAGCATCGAGGCAACCGCGTCGACCCGCAGCCCGTCGATGTGGAACTCGCCGCACCAGTACAGCGCGTTGGCCACCAGAAAGTTGCGGACCTCGGGTCGGCCGAAGTCGAAAACGTAAGTGCCCCAGTCCAGTTGCTCGCCCCGTCGGGGGTCGGAGTGCTCGTAGAGCGCCGTTCCGTCGAACCGGCCCAGCGCCCAGCCGTCCTTGGGGAAGTGGGCCGGAACCCAATCCATGATCACCCCGACGCCGGCCTGGTGCAGGCGGTTCACGAGGTGACGGAATTCGTCGGGCGAGCCGAACCGCGAGGTCGGGGCGTAATAGGAGGTCACCTGGTAGCCCCAGGAACCCCCGAAGGGGTGCTCGGCCACCGGGAGCAGTTCCACGTGGGTGAAGCCGTGCTCGGTCACGTACGCGGTCAGTTGCTCGGCGAGGCCACGGTAGTCCAGACCCGGCCGCCACGATCCCAGATGGACCTCGTAGATGCTCATCGGCTCCAGGACGGGGTTGATCCCGGCCCGCCGGTCCATCCACTGCCCGTCCTCCCAGCGGTGGCCGGAGGTGAACACCCGCGAGGCGGTGCGTGGCGGCTGCTCGGCGGCGAAGGCCATCGGATCGGCGCGGTCGCTCACCGACCCGTCGGCTCCGTGGATGCGGAACTTGTAGAGGCCGTCGGGCGGGAACCCAGGCCAGAACAGCTCCCAGACCCCTGAGGAGCCCAGCACCCGCATCGGGGCGTCCGCGCCGTTCCAGCCGTTGAAGTCGCCGAGCAGTGCGACCCCGCGCGCGTTGGGAGCCCACACCGCGAACGAGACGCCCTCGACCACGCCGTCCGGGGTGGTGAAGGTGCGGCGGTGGGCGCCGAGGATCTCCCACAGGCGCTCGTGGCGGCCCTCGGCGAACAGGTGCAGGTCCACCTCGCCGAGTGTGGGCAGGAAGCGGTAGCCGTCGGCGCAGGTGTGGGTGAGGCCGTCGTAGCCGACCTCGAGCCGGTAGTCGACCAGGTCGGTGAACTCGACCGCGACCGCGAACACCCCGGACCCGATGTGGGTCATCGGGTGGCGGTCGCCGCCGATCAGGGCGGTGACCGTGCGGGCGTGCGGACGCAGGGCCCGGATCACGGTGTGCCCGGGGTACTCGTGGGCGCCGAGGATCGAATGCGGGTCGTGGTGCACGCCGGTCACCAGGCGGGCAAGTTCATCGGGCTCAGGTGCCAGGGCGGGGGTCGGCACCGGTTCACTCGCGGCGCAGCAGGGGGCCGCGCCGGTCGGCGGGAATCGACGGCAGCGCCAGGATGTGGGCGACCGCCCGGGCCGGCTCGAGCCGGATGTAGTTGGCCGGGCCCCAGCGGTAGGTCTCCCCGGTGATCTCCTCGCGAACCTCGAAGCTCTCGTCGCCCGCCATCCCGAGCGCGCCCATGTCCAGCCAGAGCGTGCCCTGCTCGGCGCCGAAGGGGTTCAGGGTGACGATCACCAGGACCGCGTCGCCGGTCACCGGATCGAACTTGCTGTAGGCCAGCAGCGCCTCGTTGTCCACCGGGTGGAACCGGATGGTGCGCAGCTGGCACAGCGCCGGATGTGCCGAGCGGATCTCGTTGAGCCGGGTCAGGAACGGCTCCAGCGAGTGGGCCCGGTCGCGGGCGCCGGCGAAGTCGCGTGGCCGCAGTTCGTACTTCTCCGAATCCAGGTACTCCTCGCTGCCCGGGCGCAGCGGGGCGGCCTCGAAGAGCTCGTAACCGGAGTACACGCCCCAGGACGGGCCCATGGTCGCCGCCAGTGTCGCCCGGATGGCGAACATCCCGGGACCGCCGCGCTGCAGGCTCTCGTGGAGGATGTCGGGGGTGTTGACGAACAGGTTCGGGCGCGCGGTGTCGGCGTGCTCGGCGATCTGACGGCCGAACTCCTCGAGCTCCCACTTCGCGGTGCGCCAGGTGAAGTAGGTGTAGGACTGGGCGAATCCGAGTCTGGCCAGGCCGTAGAGCCGGGCCGGACGGGTGAACGCCTCGGACAGCAAGAGCACGTCGGGATCGACGTTCTTGACCTCACCGATCAGCCAGGCCCAGAAGTCCGGCGGTTTGGTGTGCGGGTTGTCGACCCGGAAGATCTTGACACCGTGTCCGATCCAGTGCGTGACCACACGCAGCACCTCGCGATAGATGCCCGCCGGATCGTTGTCGAAGTTCAGCGGGTAGATGTCCTGATACTTCTTCGGCGGGTTCTCCGCATAGGCGATGGAGCCGTCGGGAAGCCGGGTGAACCACTCCGGATGCTCGCGTGTCCACGGATGGTCCGGCGCGCACTGCAGAGCCAGGTCCAGCGCCACCTCCAGGCCATGGTCGCGTGCGGCGGCGACGAACGCGTCGAAATCGGCCAGCGTGCCCAGGTCCGGGTGGACGGCGTCGTGTCCGCCCTCGGCGCTGCCGATCGCCCAGGGCGAGCCCACGTCGCCGGGCTCGGCCGTCACCGCGTTGTTCCGCCCCTTGCGGTTCACGGTTCCGATCGGGTGGATCGGCGGCAGGTAGACGACGTCAAAGCCCATCGCGGCGATCCGCCCGAGGTCGGCGGCGGCGGTGCCGAAGGTGCCGTGCACCGGTCGCCCGGCGGCGTCGCGGCCGCCGGTGGAACGCGGGAACATCTCGTACCAGGCGCCGCAGCGGCCCAGCGGCCGGTCGACCCAGACGCCGTAGACCTCGCCCCGGGTGAGCAGATCACGCAGCGGGAAGCGGCCCAGCAGTTCGCCCACCCCGGCCGACATGGCCGGCGCGGCGCGGACCGCGGGGTCC
>CAYXOM010000416.1:0-3239 GCA_964466565.1 uncultured Mycobacterium sp. | reverse complement strand
TCGGCCCCGGAGGCCTCCCCGCGAGACCTGGTCGTCGAGGTCAGCGCCGACGGTTCCTGCCGGCTGCGCGAACAGACCGGACTCGAGGTGCGCGGCCTGCGCCGCAGCCTGTGGGGCATGGACTGGCCCCGCGAGGTGGGCTTCCGCGACCCCGACGGCCGCCCGGTCGAGGTGCGGGTCTCGGCGCTGCTCGACAACGGGCCGTTCTATCAGCGCTATCTGCTGAGCGGCCGGTGCGGATCCGACCGGGGCTACGGTATCGGCGAGACCCTGGTGCCCGAACGGGTGGACACCGACCTGCTGCGCCCGCTGGTCCGGATGCGGGTGCACCGGGCACACGGCCCGAACTCGATGTGGCTGCCGCTGTTCGCCGGCGACGGCGCGGGCCGGTGGCGACGGCTGCTGGCCGGGCTGCCGGGCGGGTCCGGGGGAGTCGACCGTTGAGCCGGGGACGGACCCGCGCGCTGGCGGCGCTGCTGGCCGGACCACCCCTGGCGTCGCTGGCGCTGGTGGTGTTCAACGCGGTGTTCTGGACCCGGGGCCGTGCGCTGACGGCTGCGGAGCGCGCCGGCCGCGGGGGCATCAGCGTGCTCATCCCGGCCCGCGACGAGGAGACAACCATCGAGCGGTGCGTGCGCTCCGCCGCCGCCGCCCGCGGGCCGGTCACCGAGATCATCGTCTACGACGACGGTTCCACCGACGCCACCGCGCAGATCCTCACCCGGCTGCAAGCCGAACTGCCCACTCTGCGGGTCCTGCGCGGCGAGGGGCTGCCCGCCGGCTGGGTGGGCAAGCCGCACGCGCTGCACCGGCTCAGCTCGGCCGCCGGCGGGGAGTTGTTGCTCAACATCGACGCCGACGTCACCCTGCACCCCGACGGGGTGCTGCGGATGCTGTCGCTGCTCGGTTCGGCCGACGAGGTGCCCGGCGGGCTGGACGCAGCCCTGGTCACCGCGGTTCCCCGGCAGCGCGCCGGGGGCTTTGCCGAGCGGATGATGATCCCGCTGCTGCACCTGTCCTACCTGGCCTGGCTTCCGATGCCGCTGATCCACCGCAGCCGCGATCCCCGGGTGCTCGCCGCCAACGGGCAGTTGCTGCTCATCCGCCGGGCCGTCCTGGAGAAGGTTGGCGGTTGGGCCTCGGTGCGCACCGAGGTCGTCGACGACATGGCACTGTGCCGGACGGTCAAGCGCAGCGGCGGGCGGGTGGTCTTCGCCGACGGCGACGAGATGGCCGAATGCCGGATGTACGCCGGCGCCGCGGAGTTGTGGCGGGGATTCGCCAAGAACTTCTACGAGGGAATCGGCGGCCGGCCGGTGGCGCTCGTCGCGGGGATGGCGCTGCACCTGCAGATCTTCGTCGCCCCCTATCTGGCGCTGCCGGTGGCCGCACTGCTCGGCGCCAGAACCGTCGCCGCGGCGGCTGGTGTCGGCGTCGGCGCGAACGTGGGTCTGCGCCTGACCATGGCGGTCCGCCACGGCCACAGCATGGGCAGCGTGGTGGCCCACCCGATGGCCGTGCTCGCCATGATGGGCGTACTGATCGACAGCTTCCGGTGGAGCCGGCGCGGCGACATCCGCTGGCGGGGCCGCTCGTACCCGGCCCGGGCCGAGCGGCGGCCGGCGTGAGCGGACCCCCCACCGCCGCCGACCGGAGGGCCCTCGCCCTGGCCGGGGACACCCGCCGCGAGGGGGTGCTGCGGTTCGCCCGCGGCTACACCCGCCACCGGGTGTCGCGCCACCTCGACGGTCTGTGGGTCTGCGGGCTGGCCGGGGCCCGGGCCGCCCTGGCCCGCCGACCGTTGCTGTTCGTCTCCAACCACGTCGCGTGGTGGGACGCGCTTCTGCTGGTGGTCCTCGACGAGGCACTCGGCGGCCTGGGCTGGGCGGTGATGGACGCCCGCAACCTTCGCGGGCTGCCCTTTCTGGGCTGGCTCGGGGGCCTGCCGCTGGAGCGCGGCAGCCCTGAGCGGGGCGCCGAGTGCCTGCGGAACTGCGCGGACCTGCTCGACCGGCCCGGCCGCGCCCTGTGGTTCTTCCCTCAGGGCCGTCAGCGCCCCGCACACCTGCGACCGCTGGACCTGCGCCACGGAGTGGAGATCATGCACGCGCACAACCCGGTGGACGTCGTCGCGGTGAGCATCGACTACGTGTTCCTGGAGAGCCCGCGGCCGGCGGCGGTGGTGCGGTTCTCCGAGCCGATCGCGGCGGCGACCCTGACCGGATCGACATTGCGCCCGGCGCTGGAAGCGGAGCTGCTCGCCGGACTGGCGGCCATCGACGCCGCCACCGTCGCGGCGACCGACGGACACCGGGCCCGCACCCGTCCGGCCGATCCGCTGCCGGGTTTTACCGCGCTGGTGCGGCCCGTCGGGTTCTTCACCGGAAACGGGCTGGGGGCCCGACTGATGCGCTCGGCCGACCGCGGCGGTCGCCGTGCCGGCTGAGGGCGGCCGGGAGATCCTGGTGGTCGGCGCCGGCGTCGGCGGGCTGACCGCAGCCCTCGCACTGGCCGCACGGGGTGTGCCGGTGCGGGTGCTCGAGGCACTCCCGCGACCGGGCGGCAAGGTCGGGGTCGCCGAGGTCGACGGGATCACGGTCGAGACCGGGCCCAGCGTGCTCACGCTGCCGGCGGTGTTCGACACCGTGTTCGCCCGCGCCGGTCTGCGTCTGCCCGACGTGGTCGGTCTGCGCCGCCTCGACCCCGGATTCCGGTACCACTACGCCGACGGGGCCGTGCTCGAGGTGGCCCACGACCCGCATGACACCCTGGCCCGGGTGCGCTCGGCGCTCGGAGCCTCCGCGGAGGCCGAACTGGCGGCCTTCCTCGACTACAGCCGGCGGATCTGGGAGTCCGCGGGCCCGCACTTCGTGCTCGGCCCGGCACCGACCTGGGCGGCGATGGCCGCGCTGGCGATTCGGCATCCGCGCGCGCTGGCCGCGATCGACCCGCTGCACGCCATGGCCGCCGGAATAGACCGGCGGGTTCGCGACCCGCACCTGAGGATGCTGTTGCGGCGTTACGCGACCTACAACGGAAGCGACCCGCGCCATGCGCCGGCCACGCTGAACTGCATCGCCCACGTCGAACTGAACCTCGGCGGTTACGGCGTTCAGGGCGGGATCCGCGCCCTGGTGTCGGCGCTGGTCGCCGCCGTCGAGGACCGCGGGGGGAGCGTGGAGTGCGACGCCCCGGTGGACCGGGTGCTGGTGGACGCGGGCCGGGCCGTCGGGGTCGCG
>CAYXOM010000415.1:0-2188 GCA_964466565.1 uncultured Mycobacterium sp. | reverse complement strand
GGGGCGCTCGGGTGGCCGACGAGGCGATCCTCGGGCCCTACCGGTCGATGTCGCACGCCGCGCTGCTGGACTCCTGGCGCACCGCCCGCCAATCCCTCGCCGAGGCCGCGGGCGGTCTGCACGCCGGAGACCGCGTGCCCTGGTACGGGCCGTCGATGAGCGCACGGTCGTTCCTCACCGCACGGCTGATGGAGACCTGGGCGCACGGCGTCAACGTCGCCAGGGCCGTCGGCGCGCAGTATCCGGCCACCGACCGGTTGAGGCACATCACCACCCTCGGGGTCCTGACCCGGGGGTGGAGCTACCTCAACCGCGGACGAAAGCCGCCCGATGCTGAGGTCCACCTCGCGCTGACCGCACCCTCCGGCGCCATCTGGCGGTTCGGCGACCCGGGCGCGGCGGAGTCGGTGACCGGGGCCGCCGAGGACTTCTGTCTGGTGGTGACCCAGCGTTCCCACGTCGACGACACCGGACTGCAGGTGAACGGCCCGGCCGCCCGGGAGTGGATGGAGCTCGCCCAGTGCTTCGCCGGCCCGGCCACGGACGGACCGGCGAAGCGCTGACCGGCTACCTGCGCTGAACCGACGGCACCGCTCAGGCGACCTCGACGACGACCGACGGAAATCCGGTCGCCCCGTCCGGCGCGGGCGCACTCGGCTGTTCGGTCTGCACCGCGCCGCTGTCGTCGGCGGCGCGGGCGGTGATGGTGTGCCGGCCGGGAGTCGCATTCCAGTCCAGGGTCCACAGCCGCCAGGTGTCGTCGGAGTAGGCCGCGCCCAGGGTGGCCGGCTTCCAGGGCCCGTCGTCGATGCGCACCTCGACCTTCCCGATGCCACGGTGCTGGGCCCAGGCGACCCCGCCGATCGTGGTGGGCCCGGCGGCCAGGCGCCGGGCGGGCCGCGGGACGTCTATGCGCGTGCCGGTCTTGATCGGCGCCTGCGCCGACCAGCCGAGTTTGGTCCAGTACGCCTGCGCGCGGTCGAAGCGGGTGAGTTCGAGGTCCACCACCCACTTGGTGGCCGAGACGAACCCGTAGAGACCGGGCACCACGAGGCGGGCGGGGTAGCCGTGCTCGACGGGCAACGGTTCGCCGTTCATCCCGACCGCCAGCAGGGAGTCGCGGCCGTCGGTGAGAGCCGCCACCGGCGTCCCGACCGTGAATCCGTCGACCGAGGTCGACAGCACCATGTCGGCCTGCGGGTCGATGCCCGCCTCGGCCAGCAGGTCCCGCACCCGGTAGCCGGTCCAGACGGCGGTGGAGATGAGATCTCCGCCGACCGGGTTGGACACGCACGTCAGGGTGATCGCCCGCTGCACGGCGTCGAACCGCGCCAGATCCTCGAAGGAGTAGGTGACCTCCCGGTCCACCATGCCGTGGATCCGCAGGGTCCAGTCCGCACGGGACAGCTGGGGCACGCTCAGCGCGGTGTCGATCCGGTAGAACTCGTCGTTTTCGGTGATGAACGATGTCAGCCCGGCCGCGTCGGGCTGCACCCCGGGCGGAATCGGGGGTGCCGGCGAGGCCTCGGGCAGGGCGAAGGAAGCCCGGTCACCGGACACCGACCGGCGGCCGCGGTCGAGCAGCACGCCGCCCGCACCGGTGAGAACGCCGGCGCCGGCAAGGCCGAGTGCGAGCAGCGACCGCCGGCGCTGCGGGTCGTGCGGCTCGCGGTCGACGCCGGGCGACTCGGCATCGCCCGCAGACGTGGCCGGTTCCCGGGTGAGCACCCGCAACGCCGCGATGCCGCAGAGCGTGCCAAGTGCCGTCGGGATCACGTCGGCCGGGCCGGAGTCCGGTCGGGTGAGCACGGCGGCGATCCCGACCAGGCCGGCCGCCAGCAGGGCGATGCTGCCCAGCGGGATCCGGGATCGCTCCCAGATCGCGCTGACCGCCGCGATCGCGCCGATGACCGCCAGCACCATCACCGCGAGGAACAGTTTGTCGGCGGTGCCGAAGGTCTGGATCGCCCATTCCTTCATCGGCCCGGGAGTCAGGTTGACCACCGCGGTACCGACCGCGGTGCGCGCGTCGGCGGCGGGCGAGAAGAAGGCGGCCGCCAACTGGGTGACGCCGAGTGCGACGGCGGCGGCCGCCAGGCCCGCGCCCATGCGCGAATTCACCGACACCGCCGCAGCCGAGCCCGCCGGGGGCGAGCTGACCGGTGCGGGTCCCACTGAGCCCATCGCT
>CAYXOM010000414.1:0-2894 GCA_964466565.1 uncultured Mycobacterium sp. | reverse complement strand
CAGGGCGTGGTGGTGGGCCTGGAGACCGAACTGGCGGTGCGCACCGCCAGTTCGGTCTCCAGGCCCACCACCACGCCCTGACAGTAGGTGTACTGGGCCCGCACCAGCGAGCCGCGCTTGAGCCCGTCGAACACCAGGTGGGTCTCGGGGTCGATCAGGGTGGCGTCGATCCAGTCGGCCATCGCCTCGGCCCGGCCCAGCCCGTCGCCCAGCCGGTCGCTGAAGCGGGCCAGGAAGATTCCGGCCGGGCCGTTGGCCGGGGCGTTGAAGAACTGGTCGGACTTGCGCCACGGGATCCCCCCGCCGTCCTCGGGCGCCCAGGCCCCGACCAGTTCGTCGCCCAGGGCGCGCAGCGCCCGGGGCTTGTCCACCCCGGCCAGCCGCCCCGCCCGCTCCAGGGCCAGGGCCAGCCAGGCCATGTCGTCGTAGTAGTCGTTGGTCCACCGGCCGGCGTTGCGCGCCAGGTGGCCGCGGATCTGGCGGGCGATGCTCTCCACCCGGGCCGGTCGCGGGTCTCGCACCTGGGCGTCGACCAGGGTGTCCAGCAGGTGGGCCTGCCACCAGTAGTGCCAGGTCCCGAAGGTCAGGTCCTTGGGCGTCGGCGGCCAGCCCACCACGCCGAGCTGGGTGCCGGGCACCTGCCAGAGCCGGCGCAGGTGCCGGGTGGCCACCGCGGTCTCGGCGCTGGCCGCGCGGTTCGTCCACTGCTGGTCCATGGACGGCAATCCTGCCCTACCAGGCCCGGTTCATCCGGGCCCACCGGCGGATCCAGGCATGCATGGCGATTCCGGCCGCGACCGCGGCGTTGATGCTGCGGGTGGAGCCGAACTGGGCGATCGACACGGTCATCGCCGCCCCTTCCCGGGCCTGCGGGCTGATCCCCGGACCCTCCTGACCGAACACCAGCAGGCAGTCGCGGGGCAGTTCGGTCTGCTCCAGGCGGGAGGCGCCGGGGATGTTGTCGACCGCCACCACGGTCAGTCCGGCACCGGCGGCCCAGTCCAGCAGTTCTCCCACGGTGTCGTGATGGGTCAGGCGCTGATAGCGGTCGGTGACCATCGCGCCGCGGCGGTTCCACCGCCGCCGGCCGACGATGTGGACGGTGTCGACGGCGAAGGCGTTGGCGGTGCGGACCACCGCGCCGATGTTGGCGTCGTTGCCGAAGTTCTCGATCGCCACGTGCAGTCGGTGCCGGCGGGTGTCGATGTCGGCGACGATCGCCTCCCGGGTCCAGTACCGGTAGGCGTCGACGACGTTGCGGCGGTCGCCGGCGGCGAGCAGTTCGGGGTCATAACGCGGATCGGCGGGCAGCGCGTCCGGCCAAGGGCCGACCCCGGCCGCGCCGGCGGACCACTCGGTGGGCCCGGGCTCATCCACCGTCGTGCCCATCGGCGTGCGCCCGCCGGCCGGTGGCACCGTCGAGCAGCGCCCCAGCGGTCAGACCCTGACCGCTCACACGCCGGCGAGGCGCAGGTCGGCCAGCCCCAGAATGCTCCGGTACGGCACGCCCTCGGCCTCGATCGCCTCGGCCGCCCCGGTGGCTCGGTCGACCACCGTGGCGACGCCGACCACCGCGGCGCCGGCCTCGCGCACCGCGCGCACCGCGGTCAGCGCCGATCCGCCGGTCGTGCTGGTGTCCTCCACCACCAGGACGCGCTTGCCGGCGACCTCGGTTCCCTCGATCAGGCGTTGCAGGCCATGGGTTTTCACCGACTTGCGCACGACGAACACATCCACCGGCTGCCCCGGCGCGTGCATCACCGCGCAGGCCACCGGGTCCGCGCCCAAGGTGAGCCCGCCGACGGCGCCGTAGTCCCAGTCCGCCGTCAGCACGCGCATCAGCCGCCCGATCAACGGGGCCGCGGCGTGGTGCAGGGTGGCGCGGCGCAGGTCCACGTAGTAGTCGGCCTCCCGGCCAGAGGACAGCGTGACGCGTCCGAAGACCACGGACAACTCCCGCACCAGCGCGGCCAGCCGGGCGCGTTCGGCGGCGTCGAGTTCAGGTGCGGTCACGGCCGCCTCCGACCCGGCCGGTCAGCGCCCGCACGAGAAAGCGGGGCGCCACCCGGCCGGCGGTGGTCAGCACCTTGTACTGCAGGCCCGGGACGCTGACCACGGTGCCCTTGGCGACGTCGGCGAGGCTCTCGGCCACCACGTCGTCGACGGTGAGCCACAGCGGCGAGGGAATCGACGCGGTCTCGATGCCGGCCCGCCGGTGGAACTCGGTGTGCACGAACCCGGGGCAGATCGCGTGCACGCCCACCCCGGTGCCGGCCAGTCCGTTGGCCAGTCCCTCGCTGAAGGAGACCACCCAGGCCTTGGACGCCGAGTAGGTCGACCCGCGCCCCGACAGCAGGCCGGCCACACTGGCGATGTTGATCACCGAACCCTTCCCGGCCGCGACCATCGGCGGCAGGGCGGCGCGGGTCAGCTGCATCACGGCGGTGACGTTGACGTCGAGCTGGCGCTGCAGTTCGGCCGGGTCGGCCGTCCAGAACGTTCCGGAGGTGCCGAACCCGGCGTTGTTGACCAGCACCGAAACCCCGGCAGCCAGCCGGCCGGCGACGGTGTCCCGGGCTCCGGGCACCGACAGGTCGGCCGGCAGGACCTCGACTCCGACGCCGTGCGCCGGCCCGAGCTCGGCGGCCAGCGCGGTGAGCCGGTCGGCGTCGCGCGCGACGAGGACGAGGTCATAGCCGTCACGGGCGAACCGGCGGGCGTAGCCGGCGCCGAGTCCCGAGGTGGGTCCGGTGATCAGGGCCGTGGGGCGGGTCACCCCGCCACCCTAGCGCCGGGTCAGTTGTGGAAGTTGGGCGCCTGCGTGCCGGTCAGCGGCGGCTGCGCCGCTCGCAGGTCCGTCGGTGCATCGGTGAATCCGGGCGGCAGTTCGGCTC
>CAYXOM010000413.1:0-6244 GCA_964466565.1 uncultured Mycobacterium sp. | reverse complement strand
GAGGCGAACAGCTTGGCCATCCCGGCCTCCATGTCGGCGCGCAGGCCGCTGTCAAACCGTTCGGCGGCGTAGCGGGTCAGCTGGCGGGCGGCGGTGAGTTTGGTCGCCATGTCGGCCAGGTGGTTGCCGATCGCCTGGTGGCGCCAGATCGGCCTGCCGAAGCTCTCCCGGGTGCGCGCGTAGGCCAGCGCGTCCTCCAGCGCGGCGGTCGCCACGCCCAGGGCCCGGGCGGCCACCTGGATCCGCCCTGTCTCAAGACCTTTCATCATCTGACCGAATCCCTCACCCGGGGTGCCGCCGAGCACCGCGGCGGCCGGCACCCGGCAGTCGTCGAAGGTCAGTTCGCACGACTCGATGCCCTTGTAGCCCAGCTTGGGCAGATCGCGCGAGATGCTCAACCCGGTCGTCGGCGATTCGACCAGCAGCACCGAGATGCCGCTGTGCCGCGGCTGCGCGCGGGGGTCGGTCTTGCACAGCAACGCGATCAGGCCCGACCGGCGGGCGTTGCTGATCCAGGTTTTGGCGCCGTTGATCACCCACTCGTCGCCCTCGGTGCGGGCCGATGTCGTCATGCTCTGCAGATCAGAACCGCCGCCGGGCTCGGTCAGCGCCATCGTCGCCCGCAGCGCGCCGGTGGCCATCGGTGGCAGGTAGGCCCGCCGCTGTTCCTCGGTGCCGAAGTCGGCCAGCAGCTTGGCCACGACGGTGTGCCCGCCCATCGCCCCGGCCAGGCTCATCCAGCCGCGGGCGAGTTCCTCGGTGACCCGGACGTAGCACGGCATCGACACCGGCGTCCCGCCGTAGCGTTCGTCGATCGCGAGCCCGTAGATGCCGATTCGCTTCATCTGCTCGATCCACGCCTCGGGATAGACGTCGGCGTGTTCGACCTCGCGGACCGATGGTTTGACCTCGCGGTCGACGAAGGCGCGCACGGTCGCGATCAGAAGCGTCTCCGCGTCATTGAGATCGGGCATGAAGGTTACGTTGTCACAGTGACCGAACCGGGTGGTCCCCACTTCGACGATCTCGTCGTCGGTGACGTCTTCGACCGCGCGCCGTCGATGACGTTGACCTCCGGCGTGGCCGCCGCCCATCAGGCGGTCGTCGGGGACCGGCTGCGGCTGGCGCTCGACGGCGAACTTGCGCACGCGGTGACCGGGGCGCCCGGCCCGCTGGCTCACCCGCAGCTGGTGTGCGACGTCGCCGTCGGGCAGTCGACGCTGGTCACCCAGCGGGTCCGCGCCAATCTGTTCTACCGCGGACTGAACTTCCACCGCTACCCGGTGATCGGGGACACCCTGTCCACCCGCACCGAGGTGGTGGGCCTCAAACGCAACAGCGGCGGCGAGACCGGCCTGGCCGCCCTGCGGATGACCACCGTCGACCAGGCCGGCCGGCTGGTGCTCGACTTCCACCGGTGCGCGATGCTGCCCTGCCGCACCCCCGGCTCCGGCGGCCCGGCCGACGATCTCTCGCGGTTGGGCACCGGGGTCGCACCGCCGGGCGACCCCACCGCGCACTGGGACGCCGGTGCGTTCCGCGACCGGGTGCCCGGTCCGCACTTCGACCCGCGGCTGGCCGGCGCAGTCCTGCACAGCGGCGCCGACGTGGTCTCCTCGGCGCCGGAACTGGCCCGCCTGACGCTCAACATCGCCGCGGTGCACCACGACCGCCGGGCCGGGGGCCGGCGCCTGGTCTACGGCGGACACACCATCGGCCTGGCACTGGCGCAGGCGTGCCGGCTGCTGCCGAACCTGGCGGTGGTGCTGGGCTGGCAGTCCTGCGACCACCTGGGGCCGGTCTACGAGGACGACACCGTCCTCAGCGAGGTGCGCGTCGAGCGCGCCGACCCGCTGCCGGCCGGCCGGGGCGGCGTGTTGCGGCTGCGGTCACGGGTGTTCGCGGTCGGCGAAGACGCCGCTGAGCAGCAACGACGCCCGGTGCTGGACTGGATGTTCGACGCGCTGCAGTGTTAGCGGCCGTTTACCGGCGGGTAACCTGACAGGCGGGTTTCGACGAGGAGGGCCGGATGGACCACCCAGTCGCGGAAACGGCCTACGGGCCGGTTCGCGGGACCGATGACGGCGCGGTGATGTCGTTCAAGGGCGTGCGCTATGCCGCCCCGCCGGTGGGCGAATTGCGGTTCCGGGCGCCGCAACCCCCGCAGCCCTGGACCGAACCGGCCGACGCCACCCGGTTCGGTGCGGTCTGCCCGCAGCCGCCGGTGCCGAACTTCCCGATCAACCTCGGCGCCGGGCCGGACGAGGACTGCCTGATGCTCAACGTCTGGGCGCCGTCGGGCACCGCGCCGGGCGACGGCAAGGCGGTGCTGGTCTGGGTGCACGGTGGCGCCTACGTCCTCGGTTCGTCCAGCCAGCCCTACTACGACGGGTGCCGGCTGGCGGCCGCCGGCGACGTGGTGGTGGTGACGCTCAACTACCGGCTGGGCGTGTTCGGCTTCCTCGACCTGCCCGGTTTCGACACCAACGTCGGCGTGCGCGACGTGCTGGCCGCCCTGCGCTGGGTGCGCGACAACATCGCCGCGTTCGGCGGGGACCCCGGCCGGGTGACGGTGTTCGGCGAGTCGGCCGGCGCCGGGATCGTCACCACGCTGCTGGCCGTGCCGGAGGCGGCGGGACTGTTCGGCGGCGCGATCGCGCAGAGCTCGCCGGTCACCTCGGTCTACGACCGGGCTCGCGCGCAGCGGGTCACCGACGAGGTGCTGGAGTATCTCGACGTGCCCGCGGCCCGGCTCGCCGAACTGCCGGTGGCGGCACTGATCGCGGCGACCAAGAAGGTGTTCGACGAGGTGCCCGTGCGCAACCCCGGCACCCTGGCGTTCGTGCCGATCCTCGACGGCGACCTGCTGACCGACTACCCCGTCTCGGCGGCCCGGGACGGCCGGACCCACCCGGTTCCGCTGATCATCGGCACCAACAAACACGAGGCGGCACTGTTCCGGCTGATGCGCTCGCCGCTGATGCCCGTGACCCCCCGGGCCATCACCTCGATGTTCAACGAGATCGCCGCCGAGCAGCCCGACCTGCAACTGCCCACCGAGGAGCAACTCGGGTCGGTCTACGCCGGGGCGCGCGGGACCGTCCGGCACCTCAACATCGCCAGCGACGTCGGCTTCCGGATGCCCTCGGTGTGGTTCGCCGAGGGGCACAACGGTGTCGCGCCGGTGTACCTCTACCGGTTCGACTACGCCTCTCCGCTGATGAAGCTGCTGCTGGTCGGTGCCGCCCACGCCACCGAACTGCCCTACGTCTGGGGAACCCTCGGCGCCCCGCAGGACGTGACCCTCAAGCTGGGCGGGGCGAAGGTCGCCAAGGCCGTCTCCAAGCGGATCCGGCACCGGTGGGTGAACTTCGCCGCGACGGCCAAGCCGGCCGGGCCGCCCGGGGAACCGGAGTGGACGCCCTACCAGGACGCCGACCGGGCGTGCCTGCTGATCGACCGGACCGACCGGATCGCCTACGACGCCGACGCCGAGATCCGCGCCGCGTGGGGCAACGAACCGGTGCAGTTCCGCTAGGAACCGCCGGGCAGGTCCCGGAACGGGGTGTCGCGGTAGGGTTCGGGCTCCCTGGGCAGGCCGAGCACCCGTTCGCCGACGATGTTGCGCTGGATCTGGTCGGTGCCGCCGCCGATCGAGGTGAAGTAGGCGTTGAGGGTGCGGAACGTCACCGCGTCGCCGACCGGATGCTCGGGGCCGGTGAGCATGGACTCGCTGCCGGCGATCTCCGTCTGGACCCGGGCGCTCTGGTGCAGGATCCGCGACATGGCGATCTTGCCCAGCGCGAGCAGGGTGGCTGCCTCGGTGCGGTCGCCGGTCGCCTTGGCGCGCAGGGTGTTCCAGCGGTTGACCGCCGAGTAGGCCTCCACCACGGCGATCTGCTGGCGGATGCTGGAGTCCGACAGTTTGCCCGCGGCACGCGCCATGGCGATCAGGCTGTCGGAGTCGGGTTTGAGCTCGCCGGACGACCTGCTCGTGCGGGCCAGGTCGCCCATCAGGCGCCGCTCGTGGGCCAGGGCCAGTTGCAGCACCGGCCAGCCGCCGCCCGGTTCGCCCACCAGGTTGGCGTTCGGGACGCGGGCGTCGGTGATGAACACCTCGTTGAACTCCGACTCGCCGGTGATCTGGTGGATCGGCCTGATCTCCACGCCGTCCTGGCGCATCGGGAAGATGAAGAAGCTGATCCCCCCGTGCTTGGGCACGTCCCAGTCCGTGCGGGCCACCAGCAGGCCGTAGTCGGCGCTGCGGGCAAACGAGGTCCACACCTTCTGGCCGTTGACCACCCAGTCGTCGCCGTCGCGGTCGGCCCGGGTGCGCAGCCCGGCGAGGTCCGACCCCGCCCCCGGCTCGCTGTAGAGCAGGCACCAGCGCGTCTCGCCGCGCAGCGACGGCGGGATCAGGCGGTGCTTCTGCTCGTCGGTGCCGAGGTCGTGCAGCGTGCACGCCAGCATGTCGGAGCGGTCGTGGCCGGCCCCGGGGGCGCCGACGGCGGCGAACTCGGCCGCCACGATCCGCGACTGCGGGTCGGACAGTCCGCGGCCCCACCACTCGGGCTCCCAGCTGGGCACCGACCAGCCCGCCTCGAATACCTGTCGCCGCCACTGTGCGCGGTCCGCGGCGGGATCGAAGTTCTCCGTCAGCCACCGGCGTACCTGCGCCCTGAGTTCGTCGTCGGTCACGAGTGCTCCTCCCGTAATCGCACGTAGCGTTCCCGGTGCCAGGCCGGCTCCCCGAGGATCTGGGCGTCGGTGCGGGCCCGGCGCAGGTAGAGGTGCGCCGGATGCTCCCAGGTGAACCCGATGCCGCCGTGCACCTGGATCGCCGCGGCGGCGACGGTGACGTAGGCCTCCGAGCAGTAGCCCTGGGCCAGCGCCAGGTCGGTCAGCCGGTCGGGTTCGACGGCGTCGAAGGCGGCCGCCACGTGCCGGGCCGCCGACAGCGCCGACTGCGCCTCGAGCGCCATGTCGACGCACATGTGCTTGACGGCCTGGAAGCTGCCGATGGCCCGGCCGAACTGGAAGCGGGTGCGCGCGTAGTCCGCCGCCATCTCCATGACGTGCATGGCACCCCCGGCCTGCTCGGCGATCAGTGCCACCGCGGCGCGGTCCAGCGCGTCCCGCAGCGCGGCCTCGCCGGCCGAGGCGGCTCCGACCAGCCGGCCCGGGGTGCCGGAGAGGGTGAGTGCGCCCTGTTTGCGGGTCTGGTCGACGGTCTCCAGGGCGCTCACCCCCAGCCCCGGCGCATCGCGTTCGACTGCGAAAATCGCCGTCCCCGAATCTGTTTCGGCGTACACGTAGAAGATCTCAGCCGCCCTGGCATCCAGGACGTGGGTCTTCTCCCCGTCCAGCAGCCAGTCCGCCGCTGATCGGGCCGCGGCGGTCACCGGGTGCTGTGGGGGCAGCGCCGAACCCGGCTCGGCGAAGGCGACGGTGGCGATGAGCTCACCGGCGGCGATCCGGGGCAGCACCCGCGCGCATTCGGCGTCGTCGGCCAGGGCCAGTAGCAGATGGGGGACGAGTACCGCCGTCGACAGGTACGGCGCGCACAGCAGCGCCCGGCCCATCTGCTCGGCGGTCACGGCGAGTTCGGTGGCTCCTGCGCCGGCGCCGCCGTAACGCTCGGGGATCGCCAGGCCCAGCAGGCCCATCGCGGCCAGTTCGGCCCAGGGGGCGGGTTCGTATCCGGTCTCGGTGGCCATCAGCCGCCGGACCTCGGACTCCGGCCAGCGGCGGGCCAGCAGGTCGGCGACCGCGCGGCGCAGGTCGAGGTGCTCTGAGGTCAGTGCGGCCGGCATTCTCAGACCGCCGCTCCGGTGGCCGCGCGCATCGCCGCGCACGTCGCGTCGAGGTAGGCCCGTGCGATCGAGGTCCGCGGGGCCAGCGCGTCGAAGCCGTGGAACGCGCCGGGGACGACGTGCAGCTCGCAGGGCACCCCCGCGCCCCGCAGTCGCTCGGCGTAGGCGAGGTCCTCGTCGTGGAACAGGTCGAGCGTCCCCACCCCCAGCCAGGCGGGGGGCAGGCCGGCGAGGTCGGTGCGCCGCGCCGGAACCGCCACCGCGGGGTCCGCGCCCTGCAGGTAGGAACGCCAGCCGATCCGGTTGCTCGCGGAGTTCCACAGCCGGAAGTCCCTGTGGTCGAGTGCGGGATCGGTGGTGCGGTCGTCGAGCATCGGGTAAGACAGCACCTGCAGCACAGGGCTGACCTCGCCGCGGTCCCGGGCCAGAAA
>CAYXOM010000412.1:0-3676 GCA_964466565.1 uncultured Mycobacterium sp. | reverse complement strand
TTCACACGCGGAAGGTCGCTGGTTCGATCCCAGCCGGGACCACCACGCTTGACCTGCTTCTTCTTTCGGGTTCCGGATCGTCGTTGTGTGGTGATGAAGAATGGGCAGATGACTCGCACTCCGCTCAAGGGCCTTTCTGATATCCGCGCCTTCTTTCACACCAATACCGTTCCGCTGTATTTCATTTCGCCCACGCCGTTCAACTTGCTGGGCATCGACCGCTGGGTGCGCAACTTCTTCTACCTGTCCTACTTCGACTCCTACGAGGGCCGGCACCCGCGGGTCTTTGTGCCGCGGCGCCGTGACCGCAGGGACTTCGACTCGATGGGCGACGTCTGTAACCACTTGCTTCGGGATCCGGAGACTCTGGAGTTCGTCGCCGGGCGGGGGCGTGGCGGTAAGGCGTGTTTCGTGATGCTCGACGAGGAGGCCTACGCCCTCGCCAAAGACGCCGGTCTGGAGATCATGCACCCGCCCCAGAACATCCGACATCAACTGGACTCCAAAGTCGTGATGACCCGCCTCACCGACGACGCGGGCGTGCCCAGTGTGCCGCACGTCATGGGCAGGGCCGACTCCTACGAGGATCTGCTGGCATTGTCGGAGGGCGCTGGTCTGGGCGATGACCTGGTGATCAATGTTGCCTACGGCGCCGCGGGCAGTGGAACGTACTTCATCAGCGGCCAGCGCGACTGGGATGGGTGTGCGGCAAACCTGGTAGGGCAGCCCGAATTCAAGGTCATGAAGCGCATCCGCAATGTCGAGGTGTGTCTGGAGGGCACCGTGACACGGCACGGAACGGTGGTCGGGCCGCCGATGACCAGCCTGGTCGGATATCCGGAGCTGACCTCGAGCCGGGGCGGCTGGTGCGGCAATGACATCTGGCGGGAAGTGCTGTCCCCCGCACAGACCCACACGGCTCGCACCATGGTCGGCAAGGTCGGCGACGTGCTCAGTCGGCAGGGCTATCGCGGCTACTTCGAGGTGGACTTGTTGCGCGACCTGGACTCGGGTGAGATCTACCTCGGCGAGGTGAACCCCCGGCTGAGCGGGGCCAGTCCGATGACGAACCTGACCACCGAGGCCTTCGCCGACATGCCCCTGTTCCTTTTCCATCTGCTCGAATACCTTGATGTCGATTACGAACTCGATATCAGCGAGATCAACGAACGATGGGAGCGGGGTTACGGCGAGGACGAGGTCTGGGGTCAGATGATCATCTCGGAGACCTCGCCGGAGATCGAGATCTTCACCAGCACACCGGCCACCGGGATTTGGCGACTGGACGAAGCCGGCCGTGTGAGCTTTCTCAGACCCGCGCAGGACTGGTCCTCGGTCAATGATGAATCCGAGGCGTTCTACATGCGAGTGGCTTCCCCCGGTGATATCCGCTGCGAGGGGGCTCAACTCGGTGTTCTGATCACGCGGGGCCATCTGCAGACTGACGACTATCAGCTCACCGAGCACTGCAGGCACTGGATCGCCGGGATCAAGGCGCGGTTCGACTCGACCCCGCTGTCCCCGGCTGCGCCATTGGTCTCGCGGCTCGTTGCGCGGGCGTGATCGGCGGTGAGCCGGCACCCGTCCCGGCCGGGATCACGCTGGGAAACTGGATGGAGCCGCCCTACTCGCAGTGGTCATTCCAGCATGTCGAGGACTTCGTGCCGACCGCGGTCATCTCTCGCGGGATCGGCCCGGTGGTGACCTTGGCCAGGCAAACCACCGCGGCCGCTGACGTTCCAATGACGCTCGCCGACGGCGGGACCAGCACCGTCGGAGCGGTGATGGCAGGAACTGGCACCGATGGCTGGGCAGTGGTCCACCGCGGCGCACTGGTGGTCGAGGAGTATCACCACGACCTGAAGGCCGAGACCCGTCATCTGATCTTCTCGGTGAGCAAATCAGTGGTGGCCGCCGTCGCCGGCGCACTGCACGGGGCCGGCGCCCTCGACGTCAACGCCGCGGTGACGACCTACGTCCCGGCGCTGCGGGACTGCGGCTACGCCGGGGCCACCGTACGGCATCTTCTGGACATGCGAACCGGAGTCGAGTTCTCCGATGACTACAGCGACCCGCAGGCCGAGATCCACATTCTCGACCAGGCCTTCGGCTGGGCGCCGCGCAGCCGCCCCGACGTCCCGGCCACGCTGCGCGATTTTCTGCTGACCCTGCGACGACGCCGACCGCACGGCGGGCCCTTCGCGTACCGGTCCAGCGACACCGACGTGCTGGGCTGGATCTGCGAAGCCGCCGCCGGCCAGCGCATGCCGGAGCTGATGTCTGAGGTCGTGTGGGGCCGCCTCGGCGCCTACCGTCACGCCACCATCGGCGTGGACGCGGCCGGCAGTGGCATGTTCAACGGCGGTATCAGCGCCACCCTGACCGACCTGCTCCGGTTCGGTTCGCTGTTCCTGCGTGAGGGGGTCTCGCTGACCGGACACCAGGTGGTGCCGGTGGACTGGATCGCCGACACGCTCAACGGTGACCCGGACTCGCGGGGCGCGTTCGCCGCCGGCCGGGGTGACAGCGGCATGCCGGGCGGCATGTACCGCAACCAGATGTGGTTTCCGTATCCGGGCGACGACGTCCTGCTCTGCCTGGGGATGTTGGGCCAGCTGGTCTACGTCAACCGGGCCGCGCAGCTGGTGGCCGCCAAGGTGTCCACCCAGGCACCCTGGCCGGATGCCCATCCGCAGATGAACACGCTGCGGGCGTTCGACGCCCTCGCACGCGAACTCTGCGACGGCGCGGGCTGACGGCCGCCGGGGCGGGCACCGTCTGAATTGACGACCCCGCCCGAACCGCCGTACCGTCAGTTTGACCGCCTGAAACTGTTCCGGGGGTGGAAACACCGGTGAGGTGTGCATCGTGAACCGACGAACCGCCGACACACCGGCCGGCTGCAGCATCGCTGAAGCCTGGTCGGAGGGCACCGTCGTGCTCTCGGTCTCCGGTGTTCTGGATATGACCACCGCCCCCCGCCTGGAGGAGGCGATCGCCGCGGCGCTGTCCAAGAGGCCCACGGCGGTCATCGTCGATCTCACCGCGGTGGACTTCCTGGCCTCGGCCGGCATGAGCGTGCTGGTGGCCGCCCGCAAGACGGCCGACGACGAGATCGGCTTCGCGGTGGTGGGCGACAGCCCGGCGACCAGCCGTCCTCTGCATCTGATCGGTCTCGCCGACCTCGTCGGGCTCTACCCGACGCTCGAGGACGCCCGGGCGGGTCTGTCCCGCTGACTCAGACCGAGCCGAGATAGCGGCCGGTGACAATTCGCTGGACGAGCCTGAGCACCGGCGCGCCCAGCCGGCTCCACCACGTCGCCGGCCGGGAGAACGCGGCAACCTCGGCGAAGACGTCCCCGGTGCCCGGGTCGTAGCGCACCGCGAAAAGCTCCTCTCCGCTCACGGCATGTCCGGGCAGGCTGCCGTAGGCGAAGCCGCGGCGGTCGGGCTCGTCGAGGACGTAGACCACCCGGCAGGGAACCGCGAACGGGCCCAGCCGGCCCAGGACCTCCGCGCCCGCCCGGGCGGGCTCGCTGGTGGCCTTTACCCGCACCCCGGCCCCGCGCAGCATCCCGTAGCGCAGCACCGCATCGGCGGCCCGCTCGACAATCTTTTCCAACTCCAAACTCTCCCGGTCCGTGAAACGACCCAGCACGAAATCGACCATGCCTTC
>CAYXOM010000411.1:0-3683 GCA_964466565.1 uncultured Mycobacterium sp. | reverse complement strand
GAGCCGATGACCGCGCCCACCAACGCGCTGCGCAAGGGCGGCTACAGCGTCGCCGTCCCGGGCCGGCCGGCCACGGCCAGCTTCTCGATCCGGGTCGCCTGACCCGCGCGGGGATCCGGCGACCCAAGTGCCTAACGGCGGGGCCGCCAGACCACGACCGCGGTGCTTTTGGGCAGCACCGCCAGATCCCGCCGGGGCGGCGACCGTAGCGCGGTGAGTTCCTCGGCCAGTTCGGCGACCCGCGACTGCAGGGCCGCCACCTGGTTGGTCAGCTCGATGATCCGCTTGATGCCCGCGAGGTTGACGCCCTCGTCCTGGGACAGCCGCTGAATCTCGCGCAGCAGGTCGACGTCGCGCTGGGAGTAGCGCCGTCCGCCCCCGGCGCTGCGCTCCGGGCTGACCAGACCCAGCCGGTCGTAGGTGCGCAGGGTCTGGGCGTGCATCCCGGCCAGTTCGGCGGCGACCGAGATCAGGAAGGTCTCGCCGGCGCTCATGACCGGTTGCCCGCCCATCCGGCCCGGGGATCGAAGCCGCTGGCCTTCTCGGCGGCGGCGTAGGCCTGCAGCGACTCCAGGGCCTCGCCCTCCAGTTTGGGCGGCACCGCCACCTTGACGGTGACGAGCAGGTCCCCGGCGGCGCCGTCACGCTTGGGCACCCCGCGGCCCCGCACCCGCAGGATCCGGCCGTCGGCGGTGCCCTGGGGCACCTTGACGCCCACCTTGCCGTCCAGGGTCGGCACCGACAGCGTGGTGCCCAGGGCGAGTTCGGTGAAACTCACCGGGACCGTCACGGTCAGGTCGTTGCCGTCGCGCCCGAACACCTTGTCCGGGCGGACGTGCACGGTGACGTAGAGGTCGCCCGAGGGCGCTCCGCGCAGTCCCGCCTCGCCCTGGCCGGCCAGCCGGATCCGCTGACCGTCCTCCACACCGGGCGGGATCCGCACGTTGATGGTGCGGGTGCGGGTGGTCACCCCGGTGCCCTGGCACTCGTCGCACGGATCCTCGATGATCGAGCCGCTTCCCCGGCAGTCCGCGCACGGCTCGGAGAAGCCGAAGGCGCCCTGGTTGCGATTGATCATCCCGGAGCCGTTGCAGCTCGCGCACACCTTCGGGCTGGTGCCCGGGCGCGCACCGCTGCCATGGCAGTTGGTGCAGGGGGCCGGGCTGGTCAGCCGCAGCGGCATCGAAACGCCCTTGGTGGCCTCCAGGAAGTCCAGCTGGGTCTCGGTCTCGAGGTCCTGGCCCCGCCGCGGGCGGCTGGCGCGGGGCTGGGAGCCGCCCCGGCCGAACAGCCCGCCGAACAGGTCGCCGATGTTGGCCCCGCCGTCCTGGCCGGCCTGGCCGAACAGGTCGTTGAGGTTGAACCCGCCGCCGTCCTCGTAGGCCGTGTAGCCGCCACCGCCGAAGCGGCGGCCGAAGCCGCCTCCGGCGAACATCCGGCGGGTCTCGTCGTACTCCTTGCGCTTGGCCTTGTCGAGCAGGACGTCCTTGGCCTCCCCGACCGCCTTGTAGCGTTCCTCGGCCTCGGGGTTGTTCGGGTTGCGGTCGGGGTGGTTCTCGGCGAGCAGCTTGCGCGCCACCCGCTTGATCTCGTCCTCGCCGGCCTCGGAGGAGACGCCGAGCACCTTGTAGAAGTCCTTCTCGACCCACTCACGTTGCACCATGAGGCGTCACCTCCTCTCCATTGGTCTCTGCGTCGAACTCGCCGGTGATATCACCGTTGACCGTTTGACAACCGTCGGCCGGCTAATGATCCGATTCTGCGTTCTCGTCGGCGCCGGCGGTGTCCACCACGCCCACCAGGGCGTGACGCAGAATCTGCTCACCGAACCGGTAACCCTTGCGCATGACGTGCCCGATCACCGGGTTGGAGCCGTCGCCCTCGTGCTGCACCGCCTCGTGCAGAGCGGGATCGAACTCCTCGCCCTCGGCGCCGAACTCCGTCAGGCCCAGCCCGCTCAGCGCGGCGGCCAGCTTGTCGGCGACCGACCGCAGCGGGCCGGACTCCAGGTCGCCGTGGCTGCGTGCCCGGTCGAGGTCGTCAAGCACCGGCAGCAGGCCGACGATCACGACGGCCTTCGCCCGCTCGGCGGCCAGCTCCTGGTCGCGCAGAGCGCGCTTGCGGTAGTTGGCGAAGTCCGCCTGGACCCGCTGCAGATCGGCGAGCAGTTCGGCGGCCTTGTCCGCCTCCTCCGGCGACTCGCCGGGGAAGGCCCCCGGCGCCGGCCCACCGTGGGCCGGGCCGGGAGCCCCCTCGCGCACCTCACCGGTCTGTGGGTCGATCCGCCGCTTGTCGGTGACCGTCACCGGTTCGTCCGGGTCGCGTGCGGTCTCGTCGAACCGCCCGGGACTCACTTGTTCTCCTGGTCGTCCTCAACCACCTCGGCGTCCACCACGTCGTCGGCGCCGGAGCCGCCCGGCGAGCCGTCGGCGGCCTGTTCGGCCTGCGCCGCCTCGTACATGGCCTGCCCGAGCGCCTGGGACTCGGTGCCCAGCTTCTCCATCGCCGACTTGATCGCGCCGATGTCGCTGCCCGCCAGGGCCGTCTTGGCCTCGGCGATCGCCCCGTCCACCTTGGTCAGGACGTCCTCGGGCACCTTGGAGCCGGCCCCGCCCTCCCGGCCGGCCTCGCGCTGTTCGGCCACGAACTTCTCGGTCTGGTAGACCAGCGACTCGGCCTGGTTGCGGACGTCGGCTTCCTCCCGGCGCTTTCGGTCCTCGTCGGCGTGCGCCTCGGCGTCCTTGATCATCCGGTCGATCTCCTCCTTGGACAGGCCGGAGCCCTCCTGGATCTTGATCGTGTTCTCCTTGCCGGTGCCCTTGTCCTTGGCGGTGACGTGGACGATGCCGTTGGCGTCGATGTCGAAGGTCACCTCGATCTGGGGCACCCCGCGCGGAGCCGGAGGGATACCGGTCAGCTCGAAGCTGCCGAGCAGCTTGTTGTGCGTCGCGATCTCACGCTCGCCCTGGTAGACCTGGATCTGCACCGACGGCTGGTTGTCGTCGGCGGTGGTGAACGTCTCCGAGCGCTTGGTCGGGATCGTGGTGTTGCGCTCGATCAGCTTCGTCATCACCCCGCCTTTGGTCTCGATGCCCAGGCTCAGCGGCGTGACATCCAGCAGCAGAACGTCTTTCACCTCACCCTTGAGCACGCCGGCCTGCAATGCGGCGCCGACGGCGACCACTTCGTCGGGGTTGACGCCCTTGTTCGGCTCCTTGCCGCCGAGCAGTTCCTTGACCAGATCGGTCACCGCCGGCATCCGGGTCGATCCGCCCACCAGGACCACATGGTCGATGTCGGACACCGAGATTCCGGCGTCCTTGATCACCTGCTGGAACGGCGCACGGGTGCGGTCCAGCAGGTCCTGGGTGATCTTCTGGAACTCCGCGCGGGTCAGCTGCTCGTCGAGGAACAACGGGTTCTTGTCGGCGTCGACGGTGATGTAGGGCAGGTTGATCGAGGTGCTCTGCCCGGAGCTCAGCTCGATCTTGGCCTTCTCGGCCGCTTCGCGCAGCCGCTGCATGGCCATCTTGTCCTTTGTCAGGTCGATTCCGGCCGAGGCCTTGAACTTGTCGACCAGCCATTCGACGATCCGGTCGTCCCAGTCGTCGCCGCCGAGGTGGTTGTCACCGGAGGTGGCCCGCACCTCCACCACGCCCTCGCCGATCTCCAGCAGCGAGACG
>CAYXOM010000410.1:0-2563 GCA_964466565.1 uncultured Mycobacterium sp. | reverse complement strand
CCGGTGCCGGCCGCGTCGTCGACGAGCAGCCGGCGGATCACCGGCAGCGCCGGGGCGAGCGGATGGGTCTCGCGCAGCCGCGCCAGTTCCAGTCCGGCCGGGTCGGGCTGGACCTGCCGGTCGGGGTCGACGCCGGTGGCCAGGCTGCGCTGCCAGCTGCGGGCGACCACCGGGCGGACCGGCGCCGAGGCCAGGAAGTCGCCGTCGACCTCGCCGGCGACGAAGAGTTCGTAGACGGTGCGCAGCCGAGAGACCGAGCCGGGGACGCTCCCCCCGGCCCGCGAAGCCCTGGGCGCGCTCACGGCCATACCACCCTCCTGCGGCGACGATAGTCCAGATCGCACTGACCTGGACCGTTTCAGACGCCGAGGCCCCGGGTGAAATCCGGTGGCACCAGGACGTCGTCGGGACCGAGGTCGTGGATCGAGGACTTGGCCAGGCCGCGCAGCGCGGAGTCGATGCCGCCGGAGAGGATGTCGAGCACGTTCTCCACCCCGGCCTGGCCGTTGGCCGCCAGGCCCCACAGGTAGGCCCGGCCGATCATCACCGCCCGCGCCCCCAGCGCGAGTGCCTTGACCACGTCGCTGCCGCGCCGGATGCCGCCGTCGAGCAGCACCTCGACCTGGCCGCCGACCGCCTCGGCGATCGCGGGCAGCGCCCGGATGGTGCCCGGGGTGCCGTCGAGGTTGTTGCCGCCGTGGTTGGACACCGAGATCGCGGTGACCCCGGCGTCCACCGCGCGCCTGGCGTCGTCGACGCGCATCACGCCCTTGAGCATGAACGGCCCGCCCCAGTACTCCCGCAGCCAGGCGATGTCCTCCCAGGTGGGCGGCGGAGTGCCCATCCACTCGCCGTAGGCGTTGAAGAACGGCGGGCCGTCCTCGCCGCGGCGGCCCTGGTTGGGGGCGGTCAGCGTCGGCGGCTTGAGGGTGCGGGCCCATTCGAGGAACCAGGACGGGCGGACCAGGCCCTGCGGGGACATCTTGACGGCGGTCTTGAGGTCCATCTTCTCCGGGATCTTCGGGCTGCCCCAGTCCCGGCCGTGCGAGAAGCTCCAGTCGGTGGTGGCGATCATCCCGACCGCCCCGGCCTCCCGTGCCCGGTCGGCGCGCTTGGCGATCTCCTCGCGGCCGCCCAGCCAGTAGATCTGGAAGAAGGTCTTGGGGTTGGCCGCCACGACCTCCTCGACCGGCTTGCTGGCGAAGGACGACAGGCCCATCGCGGTGCCGCGGGCGGCCGCCGCGCGGGCGACGGCGACCTCGCCGTCGGGGTGCACGGCCTGCACCCCGGTCGGGGAGATCACCACCGGCAGCGCGATGTCCTGGCCCATCACCGTGGTGGCCAGGTCGCGCTTCTCGGTGGCGCCGATGACGTGCGGGGCGAACCCGAGTTCGGCGAACGCCTCGACGTTGTCGGAGTAGGTCACGCCCTTCTCACTGCCGGCCAGCAGCGCGGAATACACCGCCGTGGGCAGACGCTTGCGCGCCCGCTCCTGGGCGACGGAGACGGTTTCGAACCAGGCTTCTCTAGCCATCAGACGGGACTTTCGTTGCAGGGCCGGGCAGGCGGTGGGCCGAGGGTGAGCGGAACGCCTCGGGAGTGGTCGACGCGGGGCCGGGGCACCTCACGGTTCGCGGCCAGCGCGGGCAGCCCGTAGCCCTCGACGCACTCGGGGTCCGGGCCGTCCAGCGGCAGGCCGGTGAAGAACTTCGCGGCCATGCAGCCGCCGCGGCAGGCGTCGTAGTGCCCGCAGCCGCCGCAGGCGCCGGCTGACTGCGGCTCGCGCAG
Source organism: uncultured Mycobacterium sp. (assembly GCA_964466565.1). GTDB lineage: Bacteria > Actinomycetota > Actinomycetes > Mycobacteriales > Mycobacteriaceae > Mycobacterium. The sequence goes on along the minus strand of CAYXOM010000410.1, from coordinate 775 downwards.
TTCGGCGAACAGTGTCGAGTGCTTCCACACCTGATCGAAACCGCCGTCGGACAGCACGTTTCCGGCCAGGAACTTCTCGTGGATGGCGAACGGGCAGGCGTAGACGTCACCGACCGGGTCGATCAGACACACCACCCGCCCGGCGCCACACATGTTCAGCCCGGCCAGCGCGCCCGGGGCGCCCAGGCCGGACAGGTGGAAGAACGAGTCGCCGGTGAGCACCCGCTCGCCACGGGCCACCAGCCATGCGTAGAGCTGCTTTTGCTGGGCCGCGGTGGGGTGCAGTTCGTCCCAGACGTCGGCGCCGCGGCCCGAGGGCCGCAGCCGGGTGATCCGCAGCGTCGCGCCGTAGCGGTCGGCCAGCGCCGCGAAGTCGTCGAGTTGGTCGACGTTGTGGCGGGTGACGACGACGGAGATCTTGGCGTCGGTGAACCCCGCCGCGGCGAGGTTCTCCAGCGCCCGGGTCGCCATGGCGAAGGAGCCCGGGCCGCGCACCGCGTCGTTGACCTCCGCGGTCGCCCCGTCCAGGGAGATCTGCACGTCGACGTAGTCGCTGGCGGCCAACCGCTGCGCCACCTCAGGGGTGATCCGAATCCCGTTGGTGGAGAACTTCACCCCGACCTGGTGGTCGGTGGCGTAGTCGACCAGTTCCCAGAAGTCGGGGCGCACCGTCGGTTCGCCGCCGCCGATGTTGACGTAGAACACCTGCATGCGCTGCAGTTCGTCGATGATCGCCTTGCACTGTGCGGTGGACAGCTCCCGCGGGTCGCGCTTG
>CAYXOM010000409.1:0-3811 GCA_964466565.1 uncultured Mycobacterium sp. | reverse complement strand
AGCAGAGCCCGTCGGCCCCCGACGCGCCCGACCCGTCCGAAGAAGCTGCGGTCCTCGCCGGCCGGGTCCGTCGGTGCTGCCATCTCCGCTGGCAGTCGGTGCTGACCCATCCCGGCCATGCTACTGACCTGCGGCAAGTACCCGGGGATGCAGCGCGGGCGGCGTCTTACGCCGGTGGCAAAACCGCTAGACTCGCGGTAGCGGCGACGATCCGGCGATCACCGGGGAGCCTCCGGAAGAACGGCCCACCTGCAGCACGGGGCCCAGTAGAACCGGACGGGTGGCCCGTCACAGCCTCACGAGCGGCGCGCGCCTCGGCGCGCGCAAGCGGGGTGGTACCGCGGCGCTCGCGCTCCCGCGCGTCGTCGTCCCCGTGCCCGACGGCACAGGAGACGGTGCGAGTGACCGACGCAGACCCCAGCCGCCGCTACCCGCGGCCGCCGGCCGGCCAGCCGGACTTTCCCGCCCTCGAGCGCGAGGTCCTCGACTACTGGGCCGCCGATGACACCTTCCACGCCAGCGTGGAGCGCCGCGACGGCGCGCCCGAATACGTCTTCTACGACGGGCCGCCGTTCGCCAACGGCCTGCCGCACTACGGCCACCTGCTGACCGGCTACGTCAAGGACATCGTCCCGCGCTACCGCACCATGCGGGGCTACAAGGTGGAGCGGCGCTTCGGCTGGGACACCCACGGGCTGCCGGCCGAACTGGAGGTCCAGCGCCAGCTGGAGATCACCGACAAGGCCCAGATCGAGCAGCTGGGCATCGAGAAGTTCAACGAGGCCTGCCGTGACTCGGTGCTGCGCTACACCAGCGAATGGCGCGCCTACGTCACCCGCCAGGCGCGCTGGGTCGACTTCGACAACGACTACAAGACCCTCGACCTGCCCTACATGGAGTCGGTGATCTGGGCGTTCAAGCAGCTCTGGGACTCCGGACTGGCCTACCAGGGTGTACGGGTGCTGCCCTACTGCTGGAACGACGAGACCCCGCTGTCCAGTCACGAACTTCGGATGGACGACGACGTTTACCAGAGCCGGCAGGATCCGGCGATCACGGTCGGATTCCCCCTCGCCGCGCCCGGTTCCGGCCTCGACGGCGCCCATCTGCTGATCTGGACGACGACTCCGTGGACCCTGCCGTCCAACCAGGCGGTGGCGGTCAACCCCGGGGTGGAGTACGTGGTGGTGTCGGCCGGGGGACGGCGGTTCGTCATCGCCCGGGCACGGCTGGGTGCCTACGCCCGGGAACTGGGGGAGGAGCCCGAGATCCTTGGGAGCCACCCGGGCGAGGAACTGCTCGGCCTGCGGTACCGGCCGCCCTTCCCATACTTCGCGGACTCGGCGAACGCTTTCGTCGTGCTGCGGGGCGACTTCGTCACCACCGAGGACGGCACCGGCATCGTGCACATGGCGCCCGCCTACGGCGAGGACGACAAGGCCACCACCGACACCGTCGGCATCGTCCCGGTGACCCCGGTCGACGCCCGGGGGAGATTCGACGCCAGCGTGCCGGACTACGCCGGTCAGCACGTCTTCGAGGCCAACGCCCGGATCATCCGTGACCTCAAGGACGGCAGCGGGCCGGCGTCGGTGAACTCCCCGGTGCTGATCCGTCACGAAACCTACGACCACCCCTACCCGCACTGCTGGCGGTGCCGTAACCCGCTGATCTACCGGGCGGTGTCCTCCTGGTTCGTGCGCGTGACGCAGATCCGTGACCGGATGGTCGAACTCAACCGTCAGATCACCTGGTACCCCGAGCACGTCAAGGACGGTCAGTTCGGTAACTGGCTGTCCGGGGCGCGGGACTGGTCGATCTCCCGCAACCGGTACTGGGGCACCCCCATCCCGGTCTGGGTCTCCGACGACCCGGCCTACCCGCGCATCGACGTCTACGGCAGCCTGGCGGAACTCCACCGCGACTTCGGGGTGCGGCCGGACAACCTGCACCGGCCCTACATCGACGAATTGACCCGGCCCAATCCCGACGACCCGACCGGGAAGTCCACGATGCGGCGCATCGCCGACGTCTTCGACGTCTGGTTCGACTCGGGCTCGATGCCCTTCGCGCAGGTGCACTACCCGTTCGAGAACACCGACTGGTTCGCCGGTGGCGAGTGCCCCGACACCGGCGAGCGGGTCGGTGGGCATTTCCCCGGCGATTTCATCGTGGAGTACATCGGCCAGACCCGCGGCTGGTTCTACACGTTGCACGTGCTGGCCACCGCCCTCTTCGACCGGCCGGCGTTCAAGACCTGCGTTGCGCACGGCATCGTCCTGGGCAGCGATGGGTCCAAGATGAGCAAGTCGCTGCGGAACTACCCCGACGTCAACGAGGTGTTCGACCGGGACGGCTCGGACGCCATGCGCTGGTTCCTGATGGCCTCGCCGATCCTGCGCGGCGGCAATCTCATCGTCACCGAGCCGGGCATCCGCGAGGGCGCGCGCCAGGTGCTGCTGCCATTGTGGAATGCCTACAGCTTCCTGGCGCTCTACGCGCCGAGCGCCGGTGACTGGCGGACCGACTCCGACCATGTGCTGGACCGTTACATCCTGGCCAAGCTCGCCGAGGTGCGCGACGGACTGACCGCGGCCATGGACGTCTATGACGTATCCGGCGCCTGCGAGCGGTTGCGCCAGTTCACCGAGGCGTTGACGAATTGGTACGTGCGCCGGTCGCGGACGAGGTTCTGGGCCGAGGACCCCGACGCGGTAGCCACCCTGCACACGGTCCTGGAGGTGACCTCCCGGCTCGCCGCACCGCTGTTGCCGATGGCGGCCGAGATGATCTGGCGCGGCCTCACCGGAGGGCGATCGGTGCACCTGACCGATTGGCCGCAGGCCGGTCTCGCACCGGCCGACCCGGCACTGGTGGCCGCCATGGACCGGGTGCGCGAGGTCTGCTCGGCAGCTTCCTCGGTGCGCAAGGCCAACAAGTTACGGGTGCGCCAGCCGCTGCCGAAACTCACCGTTGCCGTTGACGATCCCGATCAGCTCATGCCCTACGTCGACCTGATCGCCGACGAACTCAACGTCAAGCAGGTGGCCCTGAGCCCGGACTTCGCCGAGTACGGCCGGTTCGAGCTGGCCGTCAACGCCCGCGCCGCCGGTCCGCGGCTGGGCGGGGCGGTCCAGGACGCCATCGCGGCGGTCAAGGCCGGCCGGGGAGTGCTCAACGAGGACGGGACGCTCACGGCGGGGGAGACGGTCCTGCTGCCCGGGGAGTTCACCTCGCGGCTGGTGGCCGCGGATCCGGACTGGACCGCGGCGTTGCCCGGCGGCGCCGGGCTGGTGCTGCTCGACGGCACCCTGACCCCCGAACTCGAGGCCGAGGGCTGGGCCAAGGACCGCATCCGGGAACTGCAAGATCTGCGAAAGTCCAGCGGGTTGGAGGTCAGCGACCGGATCCGGGTCGTCCTCGCCGTGCCGCCCGAGCGGGACGGCTGGGCCCGCGCCCACCGCGACCTGATCGCCGGGGAGATCCTCGCGTCGAGTTTGGAGTTCGGCGACCCCGTCGACGGCGTCGAGATCGGTGACGGGGTGCGGGTGGCGATCGCCAAGGTCTAGCCGCCGGCGGGGTTAGCCTGCTGGGGTGTCGCGATGGGTGCTGCACTTCGACATGGACGCCTTCTTCGCCTCCGTCGAGCAGTTGACCCGACCGACCCTGCGGGGCCGGCCCGTCCTGGTCGGCGGACTCAACGGGCGCGGTGTCGTCGCCGGGGCGAGCTACGAGGCGCGGGCCTTCGGCGCCCGTTCGGCGATGCCGGTGCATCAGGCGCGCCGGCTGGTCGGGGCGGGGGGGGGCGTCC
>CAYXOM010000408.1:0-4359 GCA_964466565.1 uncultured Mycobacterium sp. | reverse complement strand
GGTGTCGCCTCCGGCGGCGGCGCCTCGGAGGCGGCGGGCCGCGACGGGGTCAGCACGGTCAGATCGGCGATCTGCCAGCCGCCCGCCGCCGCCCGGGCGAAGCCGACGACGACCGACGCGGTCAGGAAACGCTGGTTGGGCGGCACGCCGCGCTGGCCCTGCAGCAACAGCAGCAGGCTCGCCCGGTCCGGCGCGGCGGACAGCACCGCACTGTTGGTCACCCAGTAGTCGTTGTCGACCAGTCCGGCCTTGCGCACGCTGTCCTGCTCGGCGACGAGTTCGGGGCGGTAGGACTCCGTCACCAGCCCCTGGGCGGCGGCGAAGTCGTCGTCGGCGGTGGCCGCGGTGTAACTGAGCAGGTCGGTGACGATCCGCGGGCCCTCGTCGGCGATCTGCGCCCGGGCGTCGGCCACCGCCTGTACCCGGCGTTCGACCAGGGCGTACCCCAGGGCCGCCGCCAGGATCGACAGTGCCGCCGCGGCGGCCGCAACAACCCTCGCCGCCCGGCGCCGGTCTGGGGCAACGCCGTGGGAGGGCCGCACCTCGGTGCCGGCGAGTACGTCGGCGAAGGTGCGGCCGCGCCGGTCGACCAGCGGCCACAACCAGCCGGCGAGCAGCGGCACGGTGTCGAGCACGTGCGCGACGTCGCGCAGCAGCAGCCGCCACGGGCTCAGCAGAACACCGGGCGCGCGGGGGTCGGTCACGACGATCCCGCTCACCGCCCGTCCGATGCTCCACCCGGTCACCGACGGCAGCAGCAACCGGTTCACCCCGACCGCCACCAGCACGGCGGCGGCCAGCAGCACGCACACCCACCACAGCCAGCCGCCCTCCCGTGCCGACCAGGCCACCATCAGCAGGCACGCCACGGCGGCGAGGCCGAAGACGACGTCGATGGCGAGGGCCGCGGCCCGCGCCGACCACTCGGCGGTCGCCGGCGGCTCCGGCACCGTCACGCCGGCCCCACCGACGGCCTCGTCGAGGCCGGGGTCGACGGTGATGTCGAGACCGGCGCTCACTTGCTCACCGGTTCGATGCTGTCGATCTTGTACGTCTCGCCGGACGGCACCATCCTGACCCGCAGCCGGTAGCTCAGTTCCTGGTCCTGCTGGTCGCTGGTGGACATCGCCACCCGGGTCGCCACCAGGACGTCGATCGAGCCGTCGGAATTGTGCTTCTCCAGGGCCGCGCGGATGTCGGAGATCTTCACCTGGGCCTGGACCGTCTCGTAGGCCTCGGTCAGCAGGCTGCCGTACAGGTTGGCCTGCGGGGCGTAGTTCTCCGTGGAGCAGTCGACGATCTTGCGCTGGCTCTCGGTCATCGCCTTGAGGTCGGGGGCCTGCGTGGCGGCGATGCAGTCCTTGGCGGCGGCCACCGCGGCCTGCTCGGCGGCGGCGGAGTCGCGGCGGCCGTCCAGCAGCGCTACCACGCCCAGCGCGGTCAGACCCAGCGCGGCGGCGAGTAGGCCCGCGCAGACGCCGACCGGCCAGCGGCCGGTGGCCAGCCGGGAATCCGGCACGGGCTCAGGGGCCGGCGGGGTTGGGGTCAGCTGGCCGGAGCCAGCATCTCCTTCCATCCGTCGTCTCCTGTGGTGGTCGAATTGCTCACGGTGTACGCGGTGCCGTCCGGCCCGACCACCTCGCCGCTGGCGGCGTCGTAGACCGCCGAGGCGTTGGTCGCCGGGGCCGGATCCGGAGTGTATCGGCACGGGTTGGGCTGCTGGCCGTCGCACACCACGGTTCCCTGTCCGGGTGTCGACGGGCCGTCGCTCACCGGTGGGGTGGGCGGCGGCAGCAGATCGGCCGGGGCCGGGTTGAGCCCGTTGTTGATCGACGGCGCCGGGATCACCAGGCCTGGCTTGGGCGGCTGGTCGCACCGCGCGCCCGGAGCCGGGCAGTTGATCAGCTGCTCGGGATCGCCGTACCACGGGTTGGTGCCCAGCGGCACGTAGGGCTGCTCGTCGCGGCACTCCAGCGGGGTGGCGCCCCGCTTGCCCGGCACGTCCACGCAGGGGAAGTTGCGCGCCCCGCGCACGGCGTTGGCCGGGGTTTCCTGCGGGATCTTGCAGTACAGGCCGTCGACCACCGGTTGCAGGCTGGTGTCGGCCGGGGGACGCCACTCGCTGGCCGGCAGGAACCCGGTCAGGCACGGCGGAGGCTGGTTGATCGACAGCGCCAGGTTCAGCGCGGCCTCGCCGGACTTCTCCCATGGCGCCGACACCGCGAAGCCGGCCGCCGCGCCCTGCGGCAGCAGTACCAGCGACTGCTCCACGCCCTTGTTGTAGCGCCTGAGCATCTCGGTGATGATCGAGACGTTGGCCAGGGTTTGCGGCAGCGCGTCCTGCACGCTGACGAACACCGCGTTGAGCTGCTGGGCGGTCGGGGCGGCCTGCTGCAGGCCGCTGCTGACCGCGCCGTCCTGCTCCTTGGCCTGCCGGGTCAGCGAGTTGAGGTTGGCCGCCCAGGCGTAGATCGCGTCGGCCGAGACGGCCTGGCTCTCGAAGATCGGCGGCGAGTTGTCGACGATGTCGTTGATGTCGCCGATATTGGCCGTCAGCTCCCCGACGAACGTCGATGTGTTCGCCACCAGATTCTGCAGCGTCGGGCCCAGACCGCCGACCGCCAGGGCCGTCTCGTCGAGGATGTTGGGGATCTGGTCGGCCGGGATGGCCGCCAGGGCGCGGTACGCGGCGTCCAGCGCGGGCCCGATCGGCTGCGGGATGGTGCTCTTGGTGATGGTCTGGCCCGGCGAGAACACCTGATTGGTCGAACCGTCGGAGACCAGGTCCATGTACTGCTCGCCGATGGCTGTCACCGCCCGCACGTTGGCGGAGGCGTCGACCGGAATCTTGTACTTGTCGCTGATGCTCATGGTCGCGAGCGCCCCGGTCTCGGTGGGCTCGACGCTGGTGACCCGCCCGATCGTCACACCCCGGTAGGCCACGTTGGCGGTGCGGTACAGACCGCCGGCGGCCGGCAGTTCGGCCTTGAGCGTGTACTGCCCCACGCCTGTCAGGCTGGGCAGCCTCAGGTAGTAGATGCCCAGGGCGAGCAGGGCGATCACCGTCAGCGTGATGAAGACGACGAGCTGGGTCTTGATGAAGCGGGTCAGCATCGGATCACTGTCTCCCTCACTCGCCGCGCTCGACGAACGGTCCGCCGCCGTCGGTCATGTTCGGGTGCGGGGTGTAGCGGACGTCGGGGATCATCGTCTGCGGATCGCGGCCCCACGACTGCTCGAGGGCACGCAGCATGCCCGTCACCCCGGTGCCGCTGAGGATGCCGTTGTCGATCGAGCTCAGGGTCAGATCGACGTTGAGCGACAGGTTCAGGAAGTCGCCGCGCATCACCTTCGGGATGTTGTCCAGCGGGTAGGGGTTCGTCACGATCATCCGCAGCGCGTCGAGGAAGTACGGCGAGCCGCGGCCGATCTGGGTCAGCGGCCGCTGCAGGGTGTCGAGATTGGCCTTGAGGTCGGCGTCGGCCGCCGCCAGCGTCTCCCCGGTGACCTGGCCGAACCGGCCCAGCGCGATCACCGCGTCGCTGACCCGGTCGCGCGCGCCCGCCAGGTAGTTCACCAGCGGCGGCAGGTCCACCAGCAGGCGGTCCAGGGTGTCGTTGCGGCTGGCGACGTAGCTGAACAGGTCGTTGGTCGACTCGATCGCGCGGGCGATGTCGTCGCGCTGCTTGTTCAGCCCGGCGGTCAGCACGTCCAGGTTGTTCAGGAAGGTGCGGATCTGCTCGGCGTTGCCGGTGAGCAGGTTGTTCACCTCGGTCTGGATGACCTCCAGGTTGGGGATGCCGCCACCGCGCAGCACGGTGGCCAGGCTGGCCAGGGTGCGCTCCACGGTCGGGAACGACGACGACCGCTCGACCGGGATCGTCGCGCCGCCGCGCAGCGGCTGCGGTGACGGGTTGGCCGGCGCGGCGAGTTCGACGTGCTGGGTTCCCAGGATGCTGCTCTGGCCGATCTTGGCGGTCGCGTTCGCCGGCAGCTCGACCCCGGGCTCGATCTCCAGGGTCAGCGTCGGCACCCAGTCCTTGAGTTCGATCTTGCGGACCGTGCCGACGAACACGTCGGCGACCCGCACCCGGCTGTTGGTGTTCAGCGCGAGCGTGTCGGGGATCTGGACGAAGACCTCCATCGAGCCGGCCTGGCTGCCGGGGCCGATCGGCAGCGGCACGTTGGCGATGCCCTGCCATCCGCAGGCGCTGAGCACGGTCGCGGTGACGCCCAGCGCCAGAGTGCGACGGGCCGCCGTGCGGGCCTTCCTCGCTGCTGTGGTCATGATCCTGTCCCCATCTCGGCGGGAAGGGCGGGCGCCGCTGGGCTGGTGTGGTTGCTTCTCTTCCTCGCCCT
>CAYXOM010000407.1:0-4788 GCA_964466565.1 uncultured Mycobacterium sp. | reverse complement strand
GCGTCCCCGACCCGCTGGCACTGCGGGGCTCCGGAACCGTGCCGGCCGGCGCGGTCGGCCAACAGGTCATGACGCATCCGGTCCACCTGTGGCGGGCCCGCCTCGAGGTCGCCCTCGACGCGCTGGGGAACGGCGCCGCGGCGGCCCGGCGCAGCCCGCTGGAGACGGTGACGGTGGCGCTGCCCGGCGGGGAGCGGGTGGCGATCCCGACCACCGCCGAGGCCCTGCGCATGAAGGGCTACCTGGTGCTGTACCGCAACACCCGTCGCGACTACGCCGGGCTGGTCGACCTCGTCGACTCGGTGGGCGTCGACGACGCGGCGGCGTCGCTGGCCGGCATCGACGGCCACTACGACTCCGGTCATCCCCAGCCGCAGTGGATCGCCACCCAGCTGGTCCGCCGGCTGGCCGACCCCGAACCCGTCGACGGCGACGCCGACTGGACGGTCGGCCCCGGGCGGTGGACCGATGTGCGGCGCCGCTGCCTGGCACTGGCGGTGACGATTCTGGAGGAGGCGAGTTGACCCGCCGGCCCGGAGGGCACGTCGACGACGAACCCGTCGAGTTCTGGCCGACCGCCTCGATCCGCGCCGCACTGGAGAGCGGCGAGATCACCACCTGGCAGCGCATCGTCGTGGCCATCAAGCGCGACCCGTACGGACGCACGGCGCGGCAGGTGGAGGAGGTGCTGGAACGCGCCACCCCGTACGGAATCTCGGCGGCGCTCACCGACGTCCTGGTGCGGGCCCGAAACCACCTCGAGGCCAACGAGCGCACCGAGGCTGCCCGGCACGTCCGGCTGCTGGTCGAGCGCTCCGGTCTCGACGACGCCGAGTTCGCCTCCCGGATCGGCGTGAGCGGGGAGGATCTTGCCGGGTATCTCGGCGCGGTCGTCAGCCCGCCGGCCTCCCTGATGATCCGGATGAGGCGGCTCTCCGACCGGTTCGCCAAGATCCGGGCCGAGCGCGCCGACGGGGACGCCGGCCGTGCCTGACCGGTCATCGGGAGTTGATCGGCCCCACCTCCAGGACCTTCCACCCGCCGTCCCGGACCAGCCCGATCCGCAGCGCGACCACAGCGTTCGACGGCGCCTCCCCGGGCTCGCTCTGGGTACCGCGCAGCACGACGGCGACACTGGCCGAATCCGGCCCCAGTGCCTCCAGCCCCGCCGACACGGTCCGCGCCGTGGCGGTCACCTTCCGGCGGGCGAGATCCGCTGTGGCGGGGGTGAACTGAGCCCGGAACCGCTCGGCGCCCTCGGGAGTCATCATCGCCGCGGCCCGGTCTATCCCGGCCCCGGGATCCGACGGGGTGAACGAGGCGGTGGCTTCGGAGACGGTACTGGCGATCCGCACCACTTCCGCGGTGTCGCGGTCGAAGGCGCGGTCGGCTCGCGCCCACCGCGCGTTACCGACGACGACCGCGCAAACCAGCACCGCCGCCGCCACCGCCACCGCCGCCAGGCGAAGCCCGGGAGCGTCGTCGTCGGTGCCCAGGGTGACCGAGTCCCGGCGGTATCCGACGACGTTGACCACCACCGCCTGCACCACGAGCAGACACAGCATCGAGCAGACCGCCACCCACCACCGCGGCCAGTCCAGCATCGCGCCGATCGCGAGCAGGCCGGCGATCGTCGCCGCCGGCGCGGCGACGTCGAACGCCAGCACCCGGGCGAAATTCCTCATCGCAGCGACTCCAGTCGCGACACCAGCAGCCTGCCGTCCACCTCCGAGACGCCCAGGCGCAGGTTCCACCGCACGGTGGTCGGCTCGGTGCCCGGGTTCTCGCTGACCGAGGTCGCCACCACCAGGACGGTGTCGGTGCGGGCGGCCAGGTCGGCCGGCAGGCTGGCCGGGGTGGGCGGGCGCTGACCGGCGGTGGCGCCGAGGTCGTTGTGCTCCACCTCGACCGACACCGACTCCACCTGACCGGTGGTCGCGGAGCGCAGCTTCCTGACCACGTCGCGGTACGGGGCGATCGAGGCCTCGAAGCCGGTGTTGAGTTCGCCGACGGTCCCGTCCCGCAACAGCTCCAGGCTGCCCTCGACGTTCTCGGAGTTCATGTTGATCAGCACCCCGGTCCACTCCGCGGCGGTCGCCAGCACCCGGGTCTGGTGCTCGCGCTCGGCGTCGGCTCCGCGGTGGCCGTTCCACAGCACCGCGACCACCACCGCCGCCGCCACCGCGAGCAGGCCGAGCGCCGCCGAGCCGATCCCCGCCGCCGACCACACCCGGCGCGCCGTGGCGCCCGGCGAAGGCCCGGTCGCGCCGGGCTCGGCGCCCTCGTCGGTCTCGGGCATGCAGCGCAGGCTACCGCCCGTGGTATTGATGATGGCGTGACGGTGCAGACTGAGCGTTCCCGAGTGCGTTCCGGAATCGACCTCGCCCACCTCGACCCGGAGGTCCGGCCGCAGGACGACCTCTTCGGCCACGTCAACGGCCGGTGGCTGGCCGAGCACACCATCCCGCCGGACCGGGCGGCCGACGGCGCCTTCCGGGCGCTGCACGACCGGGCCGAGGAACAGGTGCGCCGGATCATCTCCGACGCGGCGGCCGCAGGCGCCGCGCCCGGCACCGACGAGCAGCGCATCGGTGACCTCTACGCCAGTTTCCTCGACGTCGGCACCGTCGAGAGCCGGGGCCTGGCACCCCTGCACGACGAACTCGGCGCGGTCGACCGGTCGGGTGACCCGGCCGCGCTCGCGGCCTGCCTCGGCCTGCTCGCGCGCACCGGGGTGGCCGGCGCGGTGGGCCTCTACATCGGCACCGACGCCAAGGACTCGCGGCGCTACCTGCCGCACCTGACCCAGTCCGGCCTCGGCCTGCCCGACGAGTCCTACTACCGCGATGAGCAGCACTCCTCGATCCTCGGTGCATACCCGGCCCACATCGCCCGCATGTTCGCCCTCGTGTTCTCCGGTACACCCGACGAGTACGCCGACCGGGCCGGGCGGATCGTCGCCCTGGAGACCAGGATCGCCGCGGCCCACTGGGACGTCGTGCGCCGCCGCGACGCCGACCTCTCCTACAACCTGCGCACCCTGGCCGACCTCCGGGAGATCGCCCCGGGTTTCGACTGGGAGGGCTGGATCGGCGCGCTTGGCGGTTCGGCGGACTCCTTCGCCGAAGTCGTTGTGCGCCAACCGGATTTCCTCACCGGCTTCGCCCGGCTGTGGGCGTCTGAGGACCTCGCCGACTGGCAGGACTGGGCCCGCTGGCGGCTGATCCGGGCCCGCGCCTCAGTGCTCACCGACACACTCGTGAACGAGGATTTCGCGTTTTACGGCCGCACGCTCAGCGGCACCGAGCAGATCCGCGAACGCTGGAAGCGGGCGGTGTCGCTGGTCGAGAGCCTGATGGGTGACGCGGTGGGCCGGCTCTACGTGCAGGCGCACTTCCCGCCGCACGCCAAAGCCCGGATGGACGAGCTGGTGGCCAACGTGCTCGAGGCCTACCGGGTGAGCATCGGGAACCTGGACTGGATGACCCCGCAGACCCGGCGTCGCGCGCTGGACAAGCTCGACCGGTTCACCCCCAAGATCGGGTACCCGGCGACGTGGCGGGACTACTCCGGACTGGTCATCGACGCCGACGACCTGTACGGCAACGTCGTCCGGGGCGCCAGGTCCGGCTTCGACCGCGAGCTGTCCAAGCTGGGCGGGCCGGTGGACCGCGGCGAGTGGTTCATGACCCCGCAGACGGTCAACGCCTACTACAACCCCGGGATGAACGAGATCGTCTTCCCGGCGGCGATCCTGCAACCGCCGTTCTTCGACGCCGACGCCGACGACGCCGCCAACTACGGCGGTATCGGCGCGGTGATCGGCCACGAGATCGGCCACGGGTTCGACGACCAGGGGTCGAAGTACGACGGGGAAGGCCACCTGCTGGACTGGTGGACCGACGAGGACCGCGCGGAGTTCACCGTCCGGGCCGGCGCCCTGATCGAACAGTACGACGCCTACGTGCCGCGCGAACTGGCCGGACGAGACGATCCGCCACACGTCCACGGCGCGTTCACCGTCGGGGAGAACATCGGGGACCTCGGCGGGCTGTCGATCGCCCTGCTGGCCTACCGGCTGTCCCTGGGCGGCGGGCAGGCTCCGGTGATCGACGGGATGACCGGACTGCAGCGCGTCCTCTTCGGCTGGGCGCAGGTCTGGCGGGCCAAGTACCGCGACGCCGAGGCGGTGCGCAGGCTCGCGGTCGACCCGCACTCGCCGCCGGAGTTCCGCTGCAACGGCGTTGTGCGCAACATCGACGGCTTCTATGACGCCTTCACCGTGGCCCCGTCCGACGCGCTCTACCTCGAACCCGCCCGCCGGGTGCGGATCTGGAACTAGCGCCGGCTCAGTACAGCGTCCACTGCCAGTCGTCGGATCCGTCCGGCGTGGTGAAGAGGCCGCCGCCGGAGTTCTTCACCACGACCGGGTCGCCGCTGCCGAGGTTGTCGTAGAACCACTTGGCGTTGGCCGGGCTCAAATTGATGCATCCGTGGCTGACGTTGCGCACGCCCTGGTCGGCCACCGACCACGCGGCGCCGTGCACGAAGCCGCCGCTGTTGTCGATCCGGACCGCCCAGGGGACCTTGATCCGGTAGCCGTACTCCGAGTTCACCGGCACGCCGTAGGTGGAGGAGTCCATCATCAGCTCGGGGAACTTCTCCAGCACGTAATAGGTGCCGTTCTTTGTCTCGTGGATGCCGTTGTCCATCCCCATCGAGATCGGGAAGACCTTCTCCACCTCGCCGTTGCGGGTGATCGTCATCTGCTTGGTGGCGTCGTTGACC
>CAYXOM010000406.1:0-2688 GCA_964466565.1 uncultured Mycobacterium sp. | reverse complement strand
GATGATCCGCGGCTGACGGTCCGCGACCCCGCGCTGCCGATCGCGACGCAGCCGCTGCGCGTCGTCGTCGGGCACCGCGAGATCCCGCCGGAGGCGGCGGTGCGCGACGACGCCGCGCCCACCCTGTTGCTGCGCACCCACGACCCCCGGGAGGTGATCCGGGCGCTGTCCGAGCACACCGACGTTCTCGTGGAGGGCGGTCCGACGCTGGCCGGGGCGTTCCTGCGGGCCGGGGTAGTGGACCGGATCCTCAGCTACGTCGCCCCCGTGCTCCTCGGCGGCCCGGTCACCGCGGTCGACGACGTCGGGGTGGCCACCATCGCCGGGGCGCTGCGCTGGCGCTACGACGACGTTACCGCGGTCGGCCCGGACCTGCTGCTGTCTCTGGTTCCCGGTTCGGCCGAGGCGGCCTCCACTCAGCCATAAGGGTGCAACGCCCTGTGTTCGATGAGGTCCCGGTTGCCGCCGCCGCCGAGGAGATCGCGGAAGGCCTGCACGCTGTAGGCGGTGACCTTGGCGGCTCCGCGGGCGCGTGCGGTGGCCGAGCGCGGCAGGGCGAACAGCGGAGCCATCTCGCCGAAGTAATCCCCCGTGCCCGCCACCCGCAGTAGTTCAGTTGCGCCACTGGGAAATTCGCGGAGGATCTCGATCTCGCCCTCGTTGACGATGAAAATCTCGTCGCCCATCGTTCCCTGCTCGAACAGTTTCTCCCCGGCCTGCAGCGAGACGGTCTGCGGTTCGTGTTCGATGATGCTCAGATGGGGCACCAGGTCCACGACCCGGTCGGCCAGCGGCAGCATCCGGGTGTCGTGGGTGGCGACCACCACGACCCGAGGCGGCGAGGCGAGTTGGCGTATCAGCCGCAGCACCTCCTCGACCTGGACGTAGTCCAGATGTGCCGTCGGCTCGTCGGCGATCAGCAGGGGCGGGTCCAGGGCGATCGCCCGGGCGACGGCGACGCGCTGCTGCTGTCCGCCGCTCAGGTCCCCTGGGCGGTGTTCGCTGCGGTGGGCCAGACCCACCCGGTCGAGAAGTTCCCCGGCGCGGCGGCGGGCATCGCGCCGTCCCAACCCGGCTGCCCTGAGCGGCACCATCACATTCTCGGCGGCGGTCAGGCTGGGAACCAGATTGAACGCCTGGAAGACGATGCCGACGGTGTCGCGCCGGTAGTCCGACAGGCCACGTCCGTCGAGGCGGGTCAGGTCGATGTCACCGAATTCGATGCGGCCGGCGGTGGGTCGCAGGATGCCGCCGATACAGGACAGCAGCGTGGTCTTCCCGCAGCCGCTGGGGCCGAGCAGGATCGCCAGCGAACCCTCGGCCACGGCCAGACTGAGGCCGTTGATCGGCCGAACCGACTCCTGGCCGCTGGAGTACTCCACGACCAGGTCCTTGATCCTCAGGTCGCCCACTCACGGACCTCCGAACGCCAGTGCCGGATCGACCACCACCGCCCTGCGCAGCCCGGCCAGGCTGGCCAGCACCCCGATGGTCACCGCCACCACCGGCAACAGCAGGAAGGCCGCGCTCGGTATGTCGGCCCGCATTGGGAACAGCGGCCCGAGCAGGACCGAGAGCACCCCGCCGAGCAGCGCGGCGAGCACGGCCACGATCACCGCCTGCATGGCCAGTCCGGCCAGGATGGCCCGGGTCGGCACGCCCACCGCCTTGAACACCGCGAAATCGCGCATCCGCTCCAGGGCCGACATGTAGATCATCGAGCCGACGATCAGCGCGGCCACCACCCACAGCAGTGCGGCCATCAGCGTCATCGCCTGGCGGGCGCCGGTCAGGGCGCGCAGCAGGTCGTCGATCGCCCCGGCCCGGTCGATGACGCGGAACCCACTGGGTGCGCGCTCGGGCAGTCCTCGTACGCCGATCGAGGAGATCAGGGACTGCCCGGAGAACAGCAGGCGCTGGGCCCCGGCCACGGTGAGGAAGATGTTGGCCTGGCCGGCCAAGGCGGTCGAGTCATCGACGATGCCGACGACCTGCAGGTTGCGTGAACCGATCTCGACGATGGCCCCGATCGGTGTGCCCATCGTGCTGGAGACCGCCGTCTCATGGGGTTCCGACGGTGCACGGCCCTGTTCGACAGTGGGCATTCCGGGTCCGCGTTGCGGCGCCCCGAACACGTTGACGCTGCGGGCCGAATCCCGGTAGGGCATGGACGCGCTGCCGTAGACCAGCGGCACGGAGACGTCGACCCCCGGGGGCTGCAGCTCGGTGTCCGGAAAGGCGGTCGACCCGAGGAACGGGCCGACCGCGCCGGTCGGGACCAGGAAGCCGTCGAGCCCGAGCGAGTCGACGGTGCGGGTCGCCTCGACCCGGAATCCGTTGGCAAGGCCGGTGAGGACCAGCGTCATAGCGAAGACCAGTCCGGTGCCGACGATCGCGATGACGAACCGCCGTTTCCGCCACTGCAGGTCCCGCAGCGCGGCGATCAGCACGGTTGCACCCGCATCCCGGCGACGTTACCGACCTGCCGGACTCTCCGGCACCGGGTTGCTTCGTTCGGCCGGGCGCAGGCCCGTCGGCGGATCGTCTTCCCGTGGTTGGGCTCCGGACCCGCCGATGAGCAGGGCGATCGCCGCCCCGGCCAGGCAGACGATGGTGGTGATGAAGAAGATCGACCCGTACTGCATGGCGAAGGCGGTCCGGTAGCGCTCGGCTTCGCCGGCGATCTTG
>CAYXOM010000405.1:0-10153 GCA_964466565.1 uncultured Mycobacterium sp. | reverse complement strand
GCCCGTCAGCCCGCCGCGCCGGCCGGCCGGCGCGCCGAGCGCCGCCGGCGATCGGTGGGGGCCCGCCCGGGCCGGTGAACCGACGAGCCACCCGCAGTCTGCCCCGGCGTCTGGGTCTGACCCCGTGCCGGAGTCCTGGTCCGCGCCGAAGCCTGCACCGGCGCCGGAGGCGGAGTCCGGCGCGGGGCGAGTTGCCCGACCAGCGCGGTGACGGCCGGCGAGTCGGCGTGCACCTGCTGCGCGGCGGCCGTGATCCCCGCCTTGCGCAGCAGCGCCTGGGTGTCGCGGCGCTGCTCGGGCAGCACCACCGTCACCACGTCGCCGGCCCGCCCGGCACGCGCGGTGCGCCCCGAGCGGTGCAGGTAGGCCTTGTGCTCGGCGGGCGGGTCGCAGTGCACCACCAGTTCGACGTCGTCGACGTGCACGCCGCGGGCGGCGATGTCGGTGGCCACCAGCACCCGCGCCTCACCGCGGGTGAACGCCGCCAGGTTGCGGTCGCGGGCCGGCTGGGACAGGTTGCCGTGCAGGTCGACTGCGGGGATTCCGGCGGCGGTGAGCTGCCGGGCCAGCTTGCGGGCCTGATGCTTGGTGCGCAGGAACAGGATCCGGCGCCCGGTGCCCGACGCCAGCGTATGCACCAGCCGCTTCTTGTCCTCCGCGCCGCCCACGTGGAACACGTGGTGGGTCATGTCGGGCACCGGTGAGGTCTCGCTGTCCACCGAGTGCGACACCTCGTCGCGCAGGAATCGCTTGACCAGCTTGTCCACCCCGTTGTCGAGGGTTGCCGAGAACAGCAGCCGCTGCCCGCCGGCCGGGGTGGCGGCCAGGATCCGGGTCACCCCGGGCAGGAATCCGAGGTCGGCCATGTGATCGGCCTCGTCGATCACGGTGATCGACACCGCCTCGAGGCTGATCAGTTTCTGGCGCATCAGATCCTCCAGCCGTCCCGGGCAGGCGACGACGATGTCGGCGCCCGCACGCAGGGCGCTCTCCTGCCGGCTCTGCGGGACGCCGCCGAAGATCGTGGTGACCCGCAGCCCCGCCGCGTCGGCCAGCGGCTGCAGCGTCGCGGTGATCTGGGTGGCCAGCTCCCGGGTGGGGGCGAGCACCAGCCCGCCCGGCCGGGCGGGGGTGCGCTTGCTGCCGCTCAGCCGGGCGACCAACGGGATCGCGAAGGCCAGCGTCTTGCCGCTGCCGGTCTTGCCGCGCCCGAGCACGTCGCGTCCGGCCAGGGTGTCCGGCAGGGTCTGGGTCTGGATCGGGAAGGGTTGGGTACGCCCCTCGGCGGACAGTGCCGCCACCAGCGGTGCGGGCACGCCGAGGTCGGCGAAATTCTGGGTGTTCATGGTCGAGCCTTTCTGGGGCCGCGCAGTGGCGCCGGACGCGCGAAGAACGTCGCGTCGGCGCTCTGAGGTGGCGAGATTGCCGGTGGGCAACATCGATCGCCGCGAGAATGTGAAGAGAATCCACGACGTGTCGGCAGCCGCGTCGGCGTCCGACCTGTGCTAACCGTAACACCGCCGCCGCCGCCGGGTGGCCGCGGTGTGCTTTCTCACAGCGGCGGACTCGCCGCGAACGGCGGGAAAACACCAGGACACGGCCGGTCCGGCTCCGGTTGTCCGACACCCCCCCGATGTGGCTATGATCTGTCCCGTCAGCCCTGACGATCGACCTGCACCTGGAGTGGTTTTCGGTGAGTTTTCCCCGTCGTGCCCGCGCCGCCGGCGCAACCGTGATGGCCCTGCTGCTGGGTGTGCTCGCCAGCGACGTGGCCGGGATTCCGGGGTGCCAGGGCAGCTGCACCACCCCGGTGGCCACCGCCGCGTCCTCGCCGATCCCCTCCCCGCCCAAGCCCCCGGTGCTGGGCATGGCGCCCTTCAACGGCGCCGAGGGAGTCAATCCGCTGACCCCGGTTTCCGCCGAGGTGTTCGACGGCCGGATCACCTCGGCCTCCCTGGTCGACGACTGGGGCAACACCGTTGCCGGCACGATCTCCGCCGACGGCCGGTCCTGGAAGCCCACCGAGCGGCTGAACTTCTCGCGCACCTACACCCTGAGCGTGTCCGGCACGAGCACCAAGGGCGTGCCGCTGACGCGCACCAGCGTCTTCACCACCCTGGTGCCGAACAACTTCGTCCACCCCTACCTGGAGCGTCCGGGCGGTTTCCTCTACAACCCCGAGGCCCGCTACGGCGTCGGCTCGGTGATCATCGCCCGGTTCGACGAGCCGGTGGCCAACAAGGCGCTCGCCGAGAAGAACCTCGTGGTGACCACCACCCCGGCGACCGAGGGCGCCTGGCACTGGGTCAACGACTCCGCGGCGCACTGGCGGCCGAAGAACTACTACACCCCCGGCACCAAGGTGTCGGTGAAGGCCAACATCTACGGCCTGGAACTCGGCGAGGGCCTCTACGGCCAGAACGACGCCGAGGCGAGCTTCACCATCGGTGAGTCCCGGATGGCCATCGCCAACGACATCACCAAGACGGTCAGCGTCTTCCAGAACGGCGGACTGGTGCGCACCATGCCCACCTCGATGGGCAAGGGCGGCACCTCGAGCTACGGCGACAAGACCTTCACCTGGTGGACCCCGCCGGGCACCTATACCGTCATCGACAAGGCCGAGACCATCATCATGGACTCCGCCACCTACGGGGTGCCCAAGGGTGTGGCCGAGACCTACCGGCGCACGGTCGGCTACGCCACCCGAATCAGCCTCGACGGCATCTACTTCCACCAGCTCGACGACACCATCTGGGCGCAGGGCAACACCAACGTGTCGCACGGCTGCCTGAACCTCAACGGCGAGAACGCCCGCTGGTACTTCGACTTCGTGCAGCCGGGCGACCCGGTGGAGGTCCGCTTCACCGGCGGTCCGCCGCTGCTGCACATCGACAACGGTGACTGGAGCCTGCCCTGGGACCAGTGGGTCAAGGGCAGCGCGCTGCACTCCTGATCGGGTCTCACCGAGCGTGAGCCCCGCGCTGCTCGCGGGGGCCCGATTCCTGCACAGGCCACACGCTGGGCGGCTCGCTAGCGGCGGCCCACTCCCCGGTAGGCCCACCCCGCCGCCCGCCACTGCGCCGGGTCGAGGCAGTTGCGTCCGTCGATGATCCTGCGCTGCCGGACGACGCCATCGAGATCAGCCGGCCCCAGGCGCCGGAACTCATCCCATTCGGTGAGCACCATGGTCACATCCGCGCCCGAGCATGCCGAGTGAGCGTCCGGTGCATAGCTCAGCGTCGGGAAGAGCCGCTTGGAGTTCTCGATCGCCTGCGGGTCGTACACCGTGACCGAGGCGCCCTGAAGCTGAATCTGCCCGGCGATGTTGAGAGCCGGCGAGTCCCGGATGTCGTCGCTGTCGGGTTTGAAGGCGGCCCCCAGCACGGCGACGGTGACACCGATCAGGGAGCCTCCGGCCATCTCCCTGGCCACCTCCACCATGCGCACGCGGCGCCTCATGTTGATGCTGTCGACCTCCCGCAGGAAGGTGAGCGCCTGGTCGGCTCCGAGTTCCCCGGCTCGCGCCATGAAGGCGCGGATGTCCTTGGGCAGACAGCCCCCGCCGAAACCGATGCCCGCGTTGAGAAACCGCCGGCCGATCCTGGTGTCATAGCCGATGGCATCCGCGAGTTCCGAGACGTCGGCGCCCGCCGCCTCGCAGACCTCCGCCATCGCGTTGATGAACGAGATCTTGGTGGCCAGGAACGCGTTGGCGGCGGTCTTCACGAGCTCGGCCGTTTCGAGATCGGTCACCAGGAAGGGAACGCCTTCGTCGAGCGCGCGGCTGTAGACCTCGCGCGCCCGTTCCTCGGCGCGTCCCGGCCGGTCGCGGTCGACCCCCAGCACAATCCGGTCAGGGTGCAGGGTGTCCTGGACGGCGAAGCCCTCACGAAGGAACTCCGGATTCCAGGCGACCTCCGCCGCGTCTCCCGCGGGGGCGAGTCTCCTGACCAACTCGCCCAGCCGGCCGGCCGTGCCGACGGGCACGGTCGACTTGCCGTAGATCACCGCGGGCCGCCTCAACAACGGAGCCAGCTCGGTCACCACGGCATCGACAAAGCTGACGTCGGCGGCGAACTCTCCGCGCTTCTGGGGGGTGGCGGCTGCGATGAAGTGGATGTCGGCGAAGTCGGCGGCCTCCGCATAGGAAGAGGTGAACCGCAGGCGGCCCGATTCAAGACCCCTTCGGAGAATCACCTCTAGGCCGGGTTCGTAGAACGGCACCTCCCCGGATGCGAGCCGCTTCAGCTTGCCGGCATCGACATCGACGCCCACGACCTCGTGACCGAGTTCGGACATGCAGGCGGCGTGCGTCGCACCCAGATAGCCCGTTCCGAAGACCGCGACTCTGGAGCCCATGTAGACGATCCTCCCCGTGTCGGCAGGTCTCGGGAACCAGACGGGCCTTACAGCCCGAACTCTGTGTGCAGGTTGTCGATTCCGGTCTTCATGGCGTCCAGTGTGGCTTGGCGGGCGCGCATCTTGCAGCCCAGGTGCGCGCTCGCGTGCAGCGTGGACGCGAACTCCTTGGCCGCCTCGCAGGCCCGCTCCCGCACGACCTCGGGCATGACGATCTCGTCCACCCAGCCGGCGGCCAGCGCGTTCTCGCCGAAGAAGTTCCTGGCCAGCCCGACGGCCTGCTGGTAGGCCGACGGGGTCAGCCGCAGCTTCATCACCTCCAGCGCCGGGTACGGCAGCACCATGCCGATCGCCACCTCGTTGGCCTGGAAGTTGTAGGCCGGGGCGGCGACACGGTGATCGGCGCTGCAGGCCAGGAACGCCCCCATCGCGATCGCGGGCCCGGTGCATGCGGCCACTACGGGCTTGGGAAAGGACAGCAGCCGGTGGGACAACTCGAAGCCGCCCCGCAGCATGTCGATCGAGGCCTGCACGTCCCCGGAGCGGAACACCTTGAGGTCGAAGCCGCCGCTGAACACCTTGGCGTTGCCGGCGATCACCACCGCGCCGGCGTCCTCGCCCTGGGCGCGGTCCAGTGCGGAGTTGATCGCCGCCTGCATGTCGGGGCTCAGGACGTTCACTTTCCCGTCGTCGAGGGTGATCACGGCGACGGAGTCGTCGCGGTGGTAGCTGACGCTCATGGCTGCTCCTTTGATCTCCGGCCGAAGGTAACCTACGACGCCGCGGACGGTTCCCACGGCCCGACGGTGCGGTGAAGCGGGAGCCTCCCATGAGGGTGGATTCGGTGACCGGTACGTCAACGGAGCCCCCCGCCGGGCGGGAGATCTGGGCCCCGTGCGGCTTCAGCATCCAGCGTGACGTCGAGATTGGCCTGCCACCGCCGCCCCAATTCGAGCGCAGTCCTCGTTTCCTCCAGCCGGCCGATGGCCCGGCCCACCGCGCGAACCGCGAGCGATCGGGCGGCTCTCCTCGCCGGGGCGGGCAGTACCCTGCGGCTCCGGCCGGCCGCGGCGGCGCCGCGTTCCACCACGTCGGCGGGGGCGCCGTCCCGTCCGCGAGAAGTGCCGGCGCGTGATGCGGCGGCGTAGTGCCGGCGCCACTCCCGGGCGAACCGGGAGTCCGCGTTGCAGTGCCATGGCTTGACCGGTCCGGCGAAGTGCACGATCGTCGGGTCCCGCATCGCCCACAGGTTGGGATTTGTCCGGGCCAGGGAGTCGAAGACGTTCCAGGTACCGGGCAGGATGTCGAAGCGGCCCCGGAAAACCAGGTTGAGGATGTCCTGGTCCTGGAATCGGAGACCGGGTCGATTCAGCAGAATCTCGTAGGCCTGCTCCCAGACGCGTTCGGCGCGCATGCGCTCCAGTGACATCCTCAGGACCCCGGCGTTGAAGTACGGCACCCTGTTGGTCCCGAACATGCGCAGGCTGTTCTGGGCCAACTCCTCCACGGCGCCCAGTGGATGACGCAGATCCCAGCCGAGCAGATCATCGAGGGGACCTCGGATCACAGTGTCGACATCGAGGTACAGAACATCGTCGAGATTCGGCAGGGTCTCGGGCAGCAGGAGTTTGGCGTAGGTGAAATGCGAGATATACCCGTTGTCGAACAATAGCCCGTCTTCTCGTGGGCGGGTCAGGCCTGACACCGCGACCACCTCCAGTTCGAGCCCGTAGGCTTCGGCGGCGGTCCTGGGGCCGGCGAGGTCCTCCTCGGAGGCCGACGCCGGGACGACAAGGGTGATGCCGTCGGCCCGGCGACCGAACCACGCCAGTTGGTCGATGCTGCAAACGACGTAGGGCAGGTACCGCTCGTCTGCGGCCAGCAGGATCGACGTCACACGGCGCCGCCCATCAGCGCGCGCCACTGGTCCAGGTTGGACGCCCGGTAGACGTAGTTGGAGCGCTTGACCTCCTCGAGGCCCGCGCTGGGCTCCGCCGAGTACCAGTGCCCGGGGAACACCGTCGGATCGCCGGGCAGTGCGGCCAGCGCCTGCAGGCTGCGGAACATCTCGTCGGCGTCGCCGCCGGGAAAGTCGGTGCGCCCGCAGCCGTCGAGGAACAGCGTGTCGCCGGCCACCAGTCGCCCGTCGAGCAGGAAGCACTGGCTGCCCGGGGTGTGGCCGGGGGTGTGCAGCAGTTCGATGTCCACCGCCCCGACGCTGACGGTGTCGCCGTGCTCGTGCGGGGTCAGGTCACCGGGCGAGATCCCGGTGACCCGGGAAACCCACTGCCTCTCGTGGGTGTTGACGTGCACCGGAACGCTGAGGCGTTCCAACAGCTGCGCGAGGCCCTTGAGCTCGAAGCCCATCATCGACCCGCCGATGTGGTCGGGGTGGTGGTGGGTGACCAGAACGCCGGTCAGGGTCATGTCGTCGGCCTGCAGGGCGTCGAGCAGGTCGCCGGCGGCGTAGGCGGGGTCCACCACCACCGCCTGGCGGGTCTCGGTGTCGCCGATCAGGTAGGCGAAGTTGCGCATCTGGGCCGCGATCGGGTCGCCGGCGGCGAAGTCGCGCCCGGAGAGCAACTGACGGAAGTAGAGGCGATCGGACATAGTTCTCAAGGGTAAGCGGCCGCGCTTGTTTGCCGTGTGACACGTGTGCTGTCACACTGAGACGGCTGAGAAGGTCCTTAGAGGAGGCATTGTGCACACGTCTGCCCGTTCGCTCCTGACGCCCGCCGTCGCGCTGGGTGCCGCCGGCGTGGTGGCCCTGAGCCCGGTGGTGGTGCCCTCGCCTGCCCTCTCCGCCCGGCCTGCCCCCTCGGTGCCGGCGGTGCACCTCGCCGAGGTCCAGCTAGCGGGTATCGGCCAGGACATTTACAACGCGATCCAGCCATGGGTGCAGTACGCGGTGGACACCGCGGCCTACGTCGTCGGTTTCGTTCCGTTCATCGGCGGCCCGATCGCCGAGCAGATCTTCATCAACTACGACGACGGCATCCAGCCGCTGGTCGAGAACACCGTCAACTACCTGGCGGCGCTGATCGCCAACCCCTTGGGCTTCCTGCCGATCACCGCCGGGTATCTCAACGATCAGTTCTTCGTCGGCGTCAACTACGTCAGCGCTCAGCTGCAGTTCATCGGCTTCCCGCCGCTGCCGCCGTTCCCGCCGCCGTTCCCGACGGCCGCCACCCAGGGCCCGGCCGCGCCGGCAGCCGCCCGCGCCGACGCGCCGGTCACACCACCGGTCGCCGAAGCGGTTGTCGAGGCTCCGACCGCGGAAGACTCCGCGCCCGCCGCAGGGATTGAGGTCGTTCCCGAGGCCGCGGTGGAGATCGCCGCGGAGGATCTGGTCGAGGCCGAGGTAGTCGCATCGGAGATCTCGGCCGAGCCGGCGACCGCCGAGACCGCCGACACTCCGGAAGCCGGCGACGCTGCCGCCTCTCCGGTCGCCGAGGCCGCTTCGTCCGCCGTCCGGGAGTACCGCAGCGCCGTCAAGGGCTCCGACCGGGGCGAGTCGCGCGCCTCGCGTGCGGCGACCGCCGCGGCGCAGTAGTGGGCGCCGCGGCCCGCTCGCTCGGGCTCACCCCGGTGGCGCTGGCCGCCGCCGGGATGGTGGCGCTGGGCCCGGCCGTCGTCAGCCCGCCCGCCCCGCCGCCGGCCTTGCCGGTGATGCACGTCGGGGAGATCGCGCTCGCCGGGATCGGCCAGGACATCTACCAAGCCGTCAGCTTCTGGGTCAGGGAAGCCGTTGGCGGGGTGTCCTACCTGGTCAACTTCATCCCGATCATCGGCGGCCCGATCGCCGCGCAGATCAACATCAACTACTTCCAGGGCATCCAGCCCGTCGTCGAGGCCACGGTGAACTACTTGGCCGCCCTGGTGCAGGACCCGTTCGACTTCCCGGCCGCCACCTCGGCCTACGGCGGCGCCCTCTACGACATCGGCTACAACTGGGTGTCCGCGGAGTTGATGTTCTTCGGCCTGCAACCGCTTCCCCCGCTGCCGCAGGGTGCGGCGGCCCGGCCGGAGAGTGACGCGGCGCCGGCCGCCGCGGTGGCGCCGGTGGTCCGGGCATCGGTGACCAAGGCGCCGGTAGCCGAGGCACCGGTAGTGACCGGTGGTGCCGACGCCGCGCCAGTTGAGCCCGCAGTCCCCGAGGGCGCGGCCGAACCCGGTGTCGACGACCCAGTGGCCGAGATGCCAGCGCCCGGGGCGGACGCCTCCGCGGGTGCCGGTGAGCGCACCTCGGCGGTCCGGGCGAACGCGCATCGCCGCCCAGGACGCGGGGCGGTGCCCGCCGTGGCCGGTGCCCCGTCGGGCGAGGTCCGGACGGAGGGCCGCACGGCTTTGCGGGCCGCGCGCGCGGGCGCGTAGTAAGCGGTCCTCCATGCTGGATGTTGTCAGGACCTGGGCGTTTGACTTCGTTTGCTACTATTAAAGCGTTTATTGAGTTGCGGAGGCTAGATCGTGATCAAGTTCGCAAAAGGCGTCTCTCTAGGATTTCTGACGGCAACAGTGAGCCTGGCGGTTGTGCTGTCCGGAGCAGGTGTGGCGGGCGCTTCGCCGGTAGCGCCGCAGAGCCCGAGTAACCAGGTCTGCCCCCCGAACAGCAGAGATTGCGTGCATTCTCCGGGGACCACCGCGAAACCGCCGAGGGGCTACAAGGTGCCGAAGAAGCCCAGGGGTTACACGATTCCGAAAATTCCTCGAGGGTACTGAGCGCTACTCGCGAGTCTCGAGCTCATAGCCCAAAAAAGACATTACCGCCGGATCCAGTTCCGCATTTAACGCTTGTAGATCCTCGTCTGCGAACTTAGCCAAGTATCGCTCGGTCAGATAGTAGGACCTTTGCTCCTCCCCAAAGGCCTTGGAATGCGGAACTCGACGCGGTAGACCTCCGTTGCCTCTACGCCTCGACGGCCAAGTGCCGTTTGGCGCCAGTCCTATTTTCTGTCCCAGGTTCTCCACAAAATCCATGGGCTGCGCGAGCAGATCGGTGTATCTCACGAAGAGGAACCTGTCCGACTCGCTAGCCATAACCGAGAAGAATCGGTAAAAAGCGTTGTACTCTGAAATGTAGTGGTGCTCCACCGGTGGCCAATTACACTTTTCGGCCCAATTCTTATAACTCAGATACCAGCTATAAGGATCCTTGGAAATGACGACAAAATGATCCGGCGTTTCTGGCAGGACAGCCTGGAAGTCCTCGAAACGATCAATAACTGTGGTGTTTGCGAACTGGGGTTCTGGGATTAGATGTTTTTCCGCATAGAGACGCGTGTGTTTGTGCATTGGCGAACGGCGGTCCAAGTCGCCTCTATTCAGAATTCGCACCTGATAGTTGGATTCGAGGATCGACACGAGCAAGTTGGTCCCGCTGCGTTGCAGCCCGTAATGCAGTACGGATAATGAATCTCCCCGCCCGAACCTGTCGGGCAATCTTCGACTCAACCAACGACTCAAAGGCGGGTGCCCGTCTGGGGTGATGCCGTCACGGGATCGACCGTACATGCAGTGCCCTGATCGTGCTTTGTCCGGTAACGCGATGAGAGGACGCGCCTCCTAGCTTGCGCCGAGCAACTGATCGGCCTTCAACAGTTGCATGTACATCACGCTCCCGACGAAAAGCACCGCCACCGCGGCGTAGGCGCCGATGGCCGCGGTCGACGGGAGTTGGAAAGAGATGCTGAGCTGACGCATATTCAACGCCAAAATCAGGTTGCCGACCAGAATGCACAAGAGACGCTGAGGCGCTCTGCTGACCAGCCATGCGGCGATGGGCGCTGCGAGC
>CAYXOM010000404.1:0-3343 GCA_964466565.1 uncultured Mycobacterium sp. | reverse complement strand
TGTGTCGGCCTGGTCGGCCAGCGCGCGCAGCGCGGCGGCCAGCTCACGCGCCTGGCCCGGCGTCAGGTCGGCGGTGACCGCCAGGTCGCCGCCGCCGGGGATCGCCACACCCCCGACCCGGACCGCGACACCGGTGACGGTCGACCCGTCGCGGCGCTGGACGCCGGTCAGCAGCGCCGCGGTGCCGCCCGCCGAAATCGGGTCGCCGCCGAAGACGCGGTCGTCGAAGCCGTCCTGCCACGGGCCGACCCAGGTCGCCCCCGGTGGCGCCGGTGGACTCGTCACGATGGCAGGCCGGGCACGCCGGCGTCCGTCGTCCACGCTGTGGTGACCTGACACGCTGTCGTCATCTCACCCGGCCTAGCCAAGTCCCCCGCCGACCAGCAGGCCCAGCAGGTAGGTGATGGCGGCCGCGCCGTAGCCGATGGCGAGCTGGCGCAGCGCCCGGCGCAGCGGGGAGGCGCCCGAGAGCAGTCCGACCACGACGCCAGTGGCCAGCAGCACCGCCCCGACCGAGACCGCGGCGATGACTTCGGCGGTCCGCCCGGACGCGCCGAGCAGGTACGGCAGCACCGGGACCAGGGCACCGACGGCGAAGAACCCGAAGCTCGACAGCGCCGCCCTGAGCCCGGTTCCGATCGCCTCGTTCCCAGCCGCCTGGGCGGCGTCACGGAGACGGTCGGCACCGGCGCCGGTGTCGCCGAGCACGGTGGCGGCGTGCCGGGCCGCCTCGTCCGGGCTCATCCCGCGGGCGCGGTAGACCAGCTCCAGCTCGTTGGCGCCGACGTCGAGCTGGGCCAGGGCGCCGGCCACGTCCGGGTTCGGCGCCGAGGCCTCGAGCAACTCGCGCTGGGAGCTGACCGAGACGTACTCCCCGGCAGCCATGGAGAGCGCCCCGGCGAGCAACCCGGCCAGACCGGTCACCAGCACCGTCTGGCCGGCGACCCCGCTGGCGCTGACGCCGAGGATCAGGGCCAGATTGCTGACCAGGCCGTCGTTCGCGCCGAACACCGCGGCCCGGAAACTGCCCGACAACCGGTCACGGCCCCGGGCGGCGAGCGCCCGGATCACCTCCTCGTGGATCTGCTCGTCGGCGGCCATGGTCGCAGTGGCGTCGGCCTCGCCGGCGTAACTGGCCCGGGCTTCGAACCGCTGCACCAGCGCCAGGACGAACACCGAACCGAAGTGCCGGGCCAGGAAGGACAGGATCCGGGTGCCCAGGGCGGGTCGTTGCGGCGCGCCCACCCGGTCGCCGAGCAGACTCAGCCAGTGCTGCTCGTGGCGCTCCTCGGCGGCGGCGATCGCGGTGAGGATCTCCCGTTCCTCCCCGTCGTGCCGACGCGCCAGGTCCCGGTAGACCGCCGCCTCGGCGCGCTCGTTGGCCAGATGCCGGCGCCAGCGCTTGAGGTCCGCCGCGGAGGGGCTGCTGTTCACGACGCCGTCCGTCCGGAGATGCTCGTCAGCCCCAGACGCTCTCGGCGAACGCCTGGGTGCCCTGCTTCCAGGCGACGACGAAGTTTCCGACGTCGTCGCGGCTGATGGCCAGCGAGGGGCAGAACCAGTTTCCGCCGTCGGGGGCGAAGAAGTGCGGTGAGCCGACCACGCCGCGGGCCTTGCCCTCCTCCCAGTCGGCGCGGACCGCCGCCTCGGTGGCGGCGGGATCGAGCGGCTCCAGGCCGAACCGCTCGGCGATCGGCGCGACGACCTCGGGCAGCCCGATGTCGAGGCCCTTCTCGAACACCGCGTCGCGCACAGCCATTCCGACCTGCTCGCTCAGCGCGACGTCGCCGGCGCGGTCGGCCGCAGCGGTCAGCGCGAAGGCGGCCATCGAGGTGCTCGGGAAGGTGTCGACCGAGAACCCCGCGAACAGGTCCGGGCGCGGGAAGGTGTCGACCGAGAACCCCGCGAACAGGTCCGGGCGCACCGAGCCGCGCAGGGCCACGATCTCGGCGTCGATGTGGTGCGGGTCGAGCGGTTGGCCGTTGATCAGCTCCAGGGGCCAGGCCCGGATGCGCAGGTGGGGATCCGGCAGACCGTTGGCGGTGCGGCGGTCGATGAGGGTATGCAGACCGACGTGGGTGAAGGGGCACAGCACATCGGCGAAGACCTCCAGCGTTCTCATGCGCCCAAGGCTAACGGCCCGCCGCCGGTGTATCGCCCCGCCGCGGGCCCATCACAGTGCCGTGCCGCCGATCCGGCTCACTGAGAGCTCGTGCAGGTACACCTCCAGGTCGGTATAGCCGACCGCTGACAGGGTCCGGGCGTTGGTGTTGGCGACGTTGGGGTCCAGACCCCGGGCGATCTCCCAGGCGTCGGGCATACCGTCGGCGTCGGCGTCGGCCGGTGCGGCGGGCGCCGGCCCGGAGTAGGCCGGCAGCAGCGCGTCACCCGCGGGGTTGGTGGCGATGGGCGCCGGCGAGATGACGTCGTCGGCCACCGACCGCATGAGCCGGATGTCCATCGGGTCGCGCGGCCAGGCTCCGGCGGTACCCAGCAGGGCGGAGCGCAACATGGCGGTCGGCGTGTAGGTGATCGCGGGGAACGGGTGCCGCGAGGAGCGCGCCTGCGCCCGGCGCGAGGTGGCGTCGGGACTGGTTTCGGACGGGTAGTCGTTGCAGCAGTAAAACAATTGATAGTCCGAGCGCGCCGGGTACAGGCTCATCGTGTTGCCGCTGACGAACAGTTCGTTGCGGGCGACGTTGAGGATCTGGTCGTCGAACATGCCGAACCGGAATCCGGCGCCGGTCCGGAAGACGTTGTTGACGGCGTTGAGCCTCCAGTAGATCGGCTGGCCGCCGGCGACGGCGGTGTCCACTCCCAGGGCGATGAAGAAGCGCGGATCCCAGTAGAGGTTGTTGGACAGTTCGAGGTTCATGAACGAACCCGCGGCGGCGGCGGACTCCCGGCTGCCCTCCGGCAGGCGGCCCTCGATCCGATTGAAGACGTTGTGGTGCAGGGTGATCCCACCCGGCGAGGTCTGCCCGGCGATGGTGACGTCGCCGTTGGTCAACCGGATCTGTGCGTCGATCACACCGCTGACCTTGAACAGGATGTAGCGGGCGCCGGGCTGGTCGATCGCCCACTGCAGCGATCCGGGGCCCGCGGCGTCGAGGTTGGTGACGTAGAGGACTCGGCCGTCCCGTCCGCCGGTGGCCGCCGCCCCGAAACCCTCCGCGCCGGGGAAGGCGGCCAGCGCTTCGCCAGGCGCGGCGGCCGGGCTGATCGCCACCGTGACCGCGGCGCTCGCCGTGCCGCCGTGCCCGTCGGAGACGGCGACGGTGAAACTGTCCTGAAGGTCAGCCGGGGTGGCGCCGGGGGCGGCGGCGCTCTGGCGGGCGGTGGC
>CAYXOM010000403.1:0-6258 GCA_964466565.1 uncultured Mycobacterium sp. | reverse complement strand
GGCAGGCGGGCGGCGGCGATGCTGCCCGCCGTCCCGGCATCCGGATCCGTGCCCGAAAGAGCGGCCACGAACTGCCGGCAGGTGGCGAACCGCTGCCCGGGGTCCTTCGCCAGCGCGACGCGCAACGGGGCGTCCCAGTCGGCCAGGTCGGGCCGGGCCGCGCCGATCGACGGGGGCTCGGATCGCAGGTGCCTGCCGATGGTCACCGCGGGGCAGCTGTGCGGGTAGGGCGGTGACCCGGTGAGGAGATGGAAAGCCGTCGCGGCGAGCGAATACTGGTCCGCCCGACCGTCGAGTGGGTCGTCCGTCAGCTGTTCGGGCGCGGCGTAGCTGACGGTGCCGATGGCCATGTTGGTGGCGGTCAGCCCGCTGATCTCGGTCAGCGAGCGGGCGATCCCGAAGTCGGCCAGCAGGATCCGCCGCTGGTCGGCCGGTCCGTCGGTGGTCAGGATGTTGGCCGGCTTGACGTCGCGATGCAGCAGGCCCCGGGAGTGGGCGTGGTCCAGTGCCGAGGCGATCGCGGCGAGGGTCGCCAGCGCCTCCTCGCGGGGCATGCCCGCCGGGTAGCGGCGGCGGATCAGCGCGGCGGCGTCGGGTCCGTCGACGAAGTCCATCGCGATCCACAACTGCCCGTCGGCCTCGCCGCGGTCGTGCACGCCGACGACGTTCGGATGGAAGAGGGTAGCCGCCAGGTCGGCCTCGCGGTGGAAGCGTTCGCGGAACTCGGGGTCGGCCGAGACGTCCGGAGGCAGGATCTTCACCGCGTCGCGGCGCGGCAGCCTGGGGTGCGCGGCCAGATAGACCTCACCCATTCCCCCCGATCCCAGCGGCCGGATGATCCGGTACCCCGCGAAGATCGCGCCGGACTGCAGCGCCATGGCTGCGACGGTAGCCGCGGGGTACGACAATTTCCGGCCGGGCGTCAGCCGCCCAACAGCGCCTGGATTCCGCTGCGGGTGAAGTAGAGCAGGAACCCCGCCGCGACGACCCACAGCAGGGGGCTGATCCGGCGGCCGTGGCCCGACGCCGTCCGCAGGATCACCCAGCTGATGAAGCCGACGCCGATACCGTTGGCGATCGAATAGCTCAGCGGCATCAGGGCGACGGTGAGGATGACCGGCAGCGCCACCGAGAACTCCGAGATGTCGACATGGCGCAGATGGGAGACCATCATCGCGCCGACGATCACCAGTGCCGCCGCCGCGACCTCGCTGGGCACGATCGAGGCCAGCGGCGAGACGAACATCGCCGCGAGGAACAGCAGCCCGGTCACCACGTTGGCCAGACCGGTGCGGGCTCCCTCACCGATGCCGGCGCCGGACTCGACGAACACCGTGTTCGACGAGGACGAGGTCACGCCGCCGGCCACCGCGCCGGCGCCCTCCACGATCAGCGCCGAGCGCAACCGCGGGAAGTTCCCCTGCGGATCGGCCAGCCCAGCCTCCCGGGACAGCCCGGTCATGGTGCCCAGGGCGTCGAAGAAGTTGGTGAACACCAGGGTGAAGACGAGGATCAGGGCGGCCAGGGACCCGATCCGGCCGAAGCTGTCGAAGCTGAAGGCCCCGACCAGGGACAGATCCGGCAGCGCGAAGGGCGATCCGGACAGTTCGGGCACCGACAGCCGCCAGCCGCCGGGCCGCTCGGTTGCCGGGCCCAGCTGCCAGACCGCCTCGATCACCACCGCCGCCACGGTTCCGGCGACCAGCCCGATCAGGATTCCGCCCCGCACCCGGCGGGCCACCAGGATTCCGGTCAGCAGCAGGGTTGCGACGAAGACCAGCGTCGGCACGGTGGTGATCGAGCCCTGCCCGCCGCTGCCCAGCCCGACCGGCGGGGCGGGCAGCCCCGTCGCGGCGACGAAGCCGGCGTCGACCAGTCCGATGAACAGGATGAACGACCCGATTCCGGCGGTGATGGCGAACTTCAGCTCGACCGGCACCGCGTCGAACACCAGTTGGCGCAGCCCGGTGACGGCGAGCGCCACGATGATCAGCCCGTTGATCACCACCAGGCCCATCGCCTCGGGCCAGGTCAGGCTGCCCACCACCGAGGTGGCCAGGAAGGAGTTGATGCCCAGGCCGGCGGCGAAGGCGAACGGCAGCCGGGCGGCGATGCCGAACGCGATCGTCATGACGCCGGCGACCAGTGCGGTGACCGCCGCCACCTGGGCGAACTGCAGCCGGTTCCCCGCGACGTCGGCCGGGCCGGACAGGATGATCGGGTTGAGCACGATGATGTAGGCCATCGCGATGAAGGTCACCAGACCGCCGCGCGCCTCGGCTCCGAAGCTGGAGCCGCGCTCGGAGATGCCGAAGAAGCGGTCGAGGCGATTCACACGAGGGACCCTAGGGCCGAACCCGCCGGGGTGCCGGACTCAGCGCAGCGGGGTGGGTTCCACCACGCCGATCCCGGCGGGCTCGGTGATCGCCGCCGGCAGGAACCGCTCGATGCAGAACACGAACAGTGCGCCGCCGATGAGCCCGCCGATGAGCGGCGCCGCGATCGGGATCCAGAAATACAGTTCGGGACCGTTGGCCGAGAACCAGGCGTCCTGGTATCCGGTCAGCCAGGACGCCAGCCGCGGGGCGAAGTCGCGGGCCGGGTTGATCGCGTACCCGGCGTTGGCGCCCCAGCCCAGTCCGATGCCGACCACCAGCAGCCCGATGATCAGCGGCCCCATGTTCGACATCGGCGGGTTGTTGACAGCGCTGGTCAGGGCGAAGATCACCGCCACCAGGATCGCCGTTCCGATCACCTGGTCGAAGAACGCGGTGACCAGGCTGATCCCGACGTCGGGCGAGGTGGAGAAGATGCCCTGGGTGGCCTTGGTGTGCTCGGGGTCGATCCGGTTGATCGCGTCGGAGTAGGTGAATCGGACCAGCAGCGCGCCGACGAACGCACCGGCGACCTGAGCCCCGATGTAGGGCAGCACCTTGCCCACGGGGAAGCCCTTGAAGGCCGCCAGCGCCACCGTCACGGCCGGGTTGAGGTGGGCGCCGGAGAGCCGGCCCGCGACGTAGACCGCCATCGCGACGCCGAGCCCCCAGCCCCAGGCGATCGAGTTGTAGTCGCCGGTGGCTCCGGTGGTGGTGGGGAACCCGCCGGTGACGACCTGGGCCACCACCCCGCAGCCGAACAGGATCAGCAGCATGGTGCCGAAGAACTCCGCCGAACATTCGCCGATCAGCGGCGGCTTGCGCACCGCAGGGTTCTCCGTGGTCACTGTCGCCGCCTTTCCGCCGGTCCGCTGCACGCCGCACGCTAGCAACGTCGACTGCGTGCCGTGCGGCTTTCGGGTCGGCGGCGCCGGGGTGCTAGAACCTCTGCTGTGAGCACCACCGTCCCGCGCCGGCGCCGGCGCCGCCGCGGTCTGCTCGCCCTGGCGGTCCTGGTGGCGCTCGCCGCCGTGGCCGGTGCCCTGGTCTGGCGGGACCGCGCCGGCGACGACCGGCTGTCCGGACCGTCGCCGACTTGGCGGTCCGAGCCGGACTCGGCCGCCGCGCCCGCCCCGCCACCGGGAACCGGCGGCCCCAGCGCCGCGTTCGACGCCGCCCGGGCACAGCTCACGGCGCTACCGGTGCGCGGATGGGACCGGGTCTCGGACTTTCGGCGCTCGGAGTTCGGGAAGGCCTGGAGCGACGCGGTGGACGTCGAGTTCGGCCGCAACGGGTGCAACACCCGCGACGACATCCTGCGCCGCGATCTGACCGATCTGGTGGTGCGCCCCGTCACCTGCTACGCCCAGAGCGGAGTGCTGGTGGACCCCTACACCGGGAACGTCATCGACTTCGTGCGCGGACCCAAGACCTCCAACAGCGTGGAGATCGATCACGTGGTGTCCCTGGCCGACGCCTGGTACAAGGGTGCCCGGTCGTGGGAGCCGCAACGGCGGCTGGACTTCGCCAACGACCCGCGCAACCTGCTGGCGGTAAGCCCGGAGGCCAACTTCGCCAAGGCCTTCCGCGATGCGGCCTCCTGGCTGCCGCCCAACGAGGAGTTCCGCTGCGACTTCGCGGCCCGGGTGGTGGAGGTCAAGACCGCCTACGGGCTGTGGCTGGCGGCCAAGGAGAAGAAGGCTCTGACCGACGTTCTGGCGCGCTGCTAAGCGCCGCGCCGGATCTGCGCCAGCCGGGTGGAGATGCCCGACAGCAATTCGTCGATGTCGCCGAAGGCCAGCACGACCGGGTCGAGTAGGACACTGCCGGTCGCGTAGCGGGCCACCTCGGCCATCTCGGCGACCCGGTCGACCAGTTCGCCGATGAAGGTCTGGAAACCCTCGAGCGCCGACAGCGGCAGTGCCGAGAATTCGCGTTGCAGATCACGCGCGGATGCCGGCACCGTCACCGCACGCCACCGCTCGGCGATTCCGATCGCGCGATCGTGGAAGTCCATGAAGCGGTGGGCCGCGTGGACGATCTCGGCGGGATCGTCGCTCTGCCCGTCTGGTCCCAGGGCGCCCCGGAACCCCGGGCTGAGCATGAAGTCGGTGACGTCCCCGGTGAAAGAGGCGAAGTCGTCGAACCGGTTCAGGAAGTACATCGCCGTCTCCACGTCGGTCCGGGTCACCTCTCCGGAGCGGACGCCGAAGCCCATCCGGGCGTCGTGCAGGCGGGTCTGCACCGCGGCGCGGCGCTGCACGAGGATCGAGGCGAACGCGGCATATTGCCAGCACGGAGGCTTCTCGCGCAGCATGCCCTGCAGTTCGGCGTCGGTGTGCACCACCCCGGCGGGCTGGACGTCGTCGTCCGGCGCCACCCCGTCGTCGGGCGCGAACAGGGACACGGTGCGCACCAGCTCAGCACCCTCGGTCCCGTAGATCCCGCGCAGGTCCCCGTGCGCGGTCCAGCGGTCCTGCTGTTCGGCGCGCGAGCGCAGTTCCCGCGCGCGCTGCCGCGCGTCGTCGGCCGACCGCGGGGTCCGCAGTGCCAGAGCCAAGCCCCCGGCGGCCACTGCGGTGGCCAGGAGGGCGGCACCGATCCACCCCGCCTGCGTGGTCGCCGCCGCCAGCAGCCCGGCCAGAACGGCCGCGCCGGCCGCCCCCGCGCGACGCCTCGGCGTCCACCCCCCGGTGTCCATGGGCGTGATGCTAGGACCGTGCCCCGACACCGGCAAGGCCGATAGCGTCTTCGGGCATGACGACACAACGGCCGGTCGCGGTGGTGACCGGGGCCAGCCGGGGCGCGGGACGTGGGATCGCCGAGGCGCTCGGCGGCGCGGGATGGCGGGTGTACCTGACCGGCCGCACCGTCGGGCAGCCCGCCGCGGCGGCGGTCGACGCGGCAGGTGGGGAGGGTATCGCGGCGCCGGTGGACCACGCCGACGATGCGGCGGTGGCCGCTCTGTTCGAGCGGGTGGAAGCGGAGAACGGCCGGCTCGACCTGCTGGTGAACAATGCCGCGGCGGTCAGCGACAGGCTGACCGGTACAGCGCCGTTCTGGACCAGGCCGCTGGAACTGGCCGACATCCTCGACGTCGGGCTGCGATCGGCCTATGTGGCGTCATTCCACGCTGCCCCGCTGCTGACCGCGGCCCCCAGGGCGCTGATCGCGTTCACGTCCTCGCCTGGTGCGGTCTGCTACATGCACGGCCCGGCTTACGGCGCCCAGAAGGCAGGCGTGGACAAGATGGCCGCCGACATGGCGGTCGACTTCGCCGGCACCGGGGTGTCGACGGTGTCGGTGTGGATGGGGATCCTGCTCACCGAGCGGATCGAGGCCGCGCTCGCCGACGACCCGGAGGGAATGGCCGCCTTCGCCGAGCACGCCGAGACCCCGCACTTCACCGGCCGGATCCTCGATGCGCTCTACCGGGACCCGGACTTGCCGGCGCTGTCCGGGCACACCGTGATCGGGGCCGAACTGGCCGACCGGTACGGGATCACCGACGCCGGCGGGCGGCGGCCGCGCTCACACCGCGAGGCTCTCGGGTCGCCGCGCGACCCGAGCACGGTCGTGGTGCGCTAATCCTGCTTGCGGATCAGCCGCTGCAAAGCGGCGCGGTCGGGCGCGAGCAGCTCGTCGATCCGGGCCTGGTCGATGTCGGCGACGATGATCTCGCCGACGTCCTTGTTGACGTTGCTGAAGATCCCGTGTGCCTGCATCTTCTCGGTCTGGTACTTGTTGTCCTCGGTGGGTGTCACGTAGTACACGGCGTCGGCCTTGAACCGGTGCACCAGCCACAGGTGGACGAGCGTCATCAGCCGCTTCTGGCGCATCTTTGCCGAGTAGGTGTTCTGGTCGCGCACCGTCAGGATGCTGC
>CAYXOM010000402.1:0-2356 GCA_964466565.1 uncultured Mycobacterium sp. | reverse complement strand
CGTCCGCAACGTCGGGCACCTGATGACCAACGACGCGATCACCGATGCCGAGGGCAACGAGATCTTCGAGGGCATCCAGGACGCGCTGTTCACCAGTCTGATCGCCATACACGGGCTGAGCGGCCAGAACAGCCGGACTGGCTCGATTTACATCGTCAAGCCGAAGATGCACGGGCCCGACGAGGTGGCGTTCACCTGCGAGCTGTTCGGCCGGGTCGAGGAGGTGCTGGGCCTGCCGCAGGGCACGGTGAAGGTCGGCATCATGGACGAGGAGCGGCGCACCACGCTCAACCTCAAGGCCTGCGTGAAGGCCGCCGCCGACCGGGTGGTGTTCATCAACACCGGCTTCCTCGACCGCACCGGCGACGAGATCCACACCTCGATGCAGGCCGGCCCGATGATCCGCAAGGCGCAGATGAAGACCCAACCCTGGATCCTGGCCTACGAGGACCAGAACGTCGACGTCGGCCTGGCCACCGGATTCTCCGGGCGGGCCCAGATCGGTAAGGGCATGTGGGCGATGACCGACCTGATGGCCGACATGGTCGAGCAGAAGATCGGCCAGCCGCGCGCCGGCGCCACCACCGCATGGGTGCCCTCCCCTACCGCCGCCACCCTGCACGCCATGCACTACCACTACGTCGACGTCTACGCGGTGCACTCCGCGTTGGCCGCCCGGAGCCGCACCTCGATCGACCAGCTGCTGACCATTCCGCTGGCCGGCCGCGACCTGGCCTGGTCGCCGGCGGAGGTTCACGAAGAGGTCGACAACAACTGCCAGTCGATCCTGGGCTACGTGGTGCGCTGGATCGACTCCGGGGTGGGCTGCTCGAAGGTTCCCGACATCCACAACGTCGCGCTGATGGAGGACCGGGCGACGCTGCGGATCTCCAGCCAGTTGCTGGCCAACTGGCTCCAGCACGGCGTCATCACCGCCGATGAGGTCGAGGCCAGCCTGCGGCGGATGGCCGCCGTGGTCGATGAGCAGAACGCCGGCGACCCGCTCTACCGGCCGATGGCGGCCGACCCCGACAGCAGCGTCGCCTTCCAGGCCGCACGGGAACTGATCCTGGCCGGGGCCGAGCAGCCCAGCGGGTACACCGAGCCGATCCTGCACCGCCGGCGGCGCGAGTACAAAGCCCGTCTCGGCCGGCTGACCTAGACTCGTCCGGGGCCGCGCCGCGGCGATAAGGGGCTGAACAGCGCGGGCAGCACACGGGCTGAACACGGGAAGAAGAAGCATCGGTGGGCAGGCACAGCATCCCGGATCCGGGCGATCCACTCGGCGGTCCCGGCGAGGAACGTCCCGCCCGGCAGGGCCGGCGCCGGCGTGCCGACGGCGGCCCGCGCGGGGTCAGCACCGGGGTGATCGCCGCGGTCGCCACCGTGGTCGCGCTGGTCACCGCAGTCATCCTGTGGCAGTTCTTCGGCGACGCCCTCTCCCGGCGCGCCGGCCAGGCGGCCGGGCAGTGCCTTGCGGGTACCGACACCGTGCCGGTGGTGGCCGACGCCTCCATCGCCGAACAGGTCCGAGAGTTCGCCGGGCGCTTCAACGACGAGACCGGCCCGGTCGGCGACACCTGCGTGGAGGTCGTCGTGACCGAGGCGGAATCCGACGCCGTCGTGACCGGCTTGACCGGGACCTGGTCCGCCGACGCCGGGGAGCAACCGGCACTGTGGATTCCCGCGAGTTCGGTCTCCCCGGCCCGGTTGCAGGCCGCCGTGGGTCCGCAGGTGGTCTCCGACGCCCGCTCGCTGGCCACGTCCCCGGTGACGCTGGCCGTTCGCCCGCAGTTGCGTGACGCGCTGGGAACCCTCGGGTGGCCGGCCCTCCCCGGTCTGCAGACCAACCCGACCGCCCTGGACGGACTCGGGCTGCCCGACTGGGGGTCGCTGCGGCTCGCCCTGCCCTCGGTGGGCGGCGCCGACAGCGCGTACCTGGTGGCCGAGGCAGTGGCGGCGACGTCGGCCCCACCCGGCAGCCCCGTCACCTCGGGGCTGGCGGCGGCCGGCGCCGTTCTCGCGGGGGCGCCGAGGCTGTCGGAGAACACCGAGGACACCGCCTGGAACGCGCTGATCGACGACGGCGACCCGGCGGTCGCGCCGGTGCACGCCCTGGCGATCACCGAACAGCAGCTCTACCGTCGCGCCACCGCGCTGCCCGACGCGCCCGCCAGGGTGGCGGCCTGGTTCCCCGGCGGCCCCTCCGCCGTCGCCGACTACCCGGCCGTCCTGCTCGCCGGACCGTGGCTCACCGAGGAGCAAGTGACCGCCGCCAGCCAGTTCGCCCGGTTCATCCGTCAGGAACCGCAGCAGGCGGGCCTGGCGGAGGCGGGATTCCGCGTCGAGGGAGCCC
>CAYXOM010000401.1:0-8569 GCA_964466565.1 uncultured Mycobacterium sp. | reverse complement strand
GGGGGTCGGTGCCGGCGCCGATGCGGCCCGCGGCCTCGTCGATCAGCAGCGTGGTCTTGCCCGTTCCCGGACCGCCCAGCACCCGCACCGTCGTCATGGGTGACAGCAGACCACCGGGGTACGACAGTTCCGGCGCGCTACAGGCTGAACTCCTGCCCCGGCCGGGGCACGGTGGCAGCCCAGCCGAACTCGCGGTCCAGCCGGGTGCGCAGGGTGTCGGCCGGCTGCGGCTCGCCGTGCACGACGAAGACCATCCGCGGCGGCGCGGTGAACCCGCCGGCCCAGCGGATCAGCTCGTCGGCGTCGGCGTGCGCGGAGAGCATCTGCAGGGAGGCCACCTGCGCCCCGATCCTCACCCACTGGCCGTGGATGCGGATCTGCCGCTGCCCGGCGGCGATCGCCGCACCCCGGGTGCCCGGAACCTGGTAGCCGGTGAGCATGATGGTGTTGCGCGGATCGGGTCCGAATGCCTTGAGGTGGTGCAGGATTCGCCCGCCGGTGGCCATCCCGCTGGCTGAGATCACCACCTTGGGCGAGCGGTCCGCGGAGATCTTCTTGGACTCCTCGGCGTCGCGGGTGTAGGTGGCCATCGCGCACATGCCCTCATAGACCTCGGGGCCCAGCCGGTGGTCCTGGTGGTGGATGCCCAGCAGCTCACTGGCGTTGATCGCCATCGGCGAGTCCAGGTAGACCGGGACGTCGGGCAGCCGCCCGGCCCGGTGCAGCTGCCACAGGTGGAACAGCAGGGTTTGGGCCCGGCCCACCGCGAAGGCCGGGACCAGTACGGTGCCGCCGCGGGCCGCCGTGGTCGCGACCACCTCGGCGAGCACCTCGGCGGGGTCGGTGTCCTCGCGCACCCGATCGCCGTAGGTCGACTCCAGCACCAGGTAGTCCGCGGCCGGTACCGGCTCGGGGTCGAACATCACCGGGTCGTCGTAGCGGCCCAGGTCGCCACTGAACACCACCCGCCGGCCCTGCCAGAGCAGGTCCACGGTGGCCGCGCCGAGGATGTGCCCGGCGCGGCGGAAGGTCACCACCGGGGCGTCGGTCCCCCAGCCGGGCAGGGCGAACTCCTCGCCGAAGGCGTTGATGCGCAACAGTTCCAGCGCACGCTCGGCGTCGTCGCTGTCGTACAGCGGCAGGGCGGGGTGGTGCTTGCTGGCCCGGTGCCTGTTGAGGAAGTCGGCATCGCGCTCCTGCAGGAAAGCGCTGTCGCGCAGAATGATCCCGGCGACCGAGGCCGTGGCGGCGGTGCAGAAGACCGGGCCCCGGTAGCCGTCGCGCACCAGGCGGGGCAGATAGCCGGTGTGGTCGAGGTGGGCGTGGGTGATGACAACCGCGTCGATGCCGGCCGGGTCCACCGCCAGCGGTGCCCAGTTGAGTTCGCGCAGGTTCTTCACGCCCTGGAACAGCCCGCAGTCGACCAGGATCCGCCGCCCGCCGCCCTTCAGCAGGTGCTTGGAGCCGGTGACCGTGCCCGCCCCGCCGAGGCTGCGCAGGCTGAGGTCGCGTTCGGCGGAGGCCATGGGTGGCAGCATAGGGCCGGTGAGCCCACCGCTTCACGTGCACCGCTACGGCCCGCCCGGTCCGGGCCGGGTGCTGGCGATCCACGGACTGACCGGGCACGGCGCCCGCTGGCGCACGCTGTTCGACGCCCACCTGCCCGGTGTCGCCGCACTGGCCCCGGACCTGCTCGGGCACGGCCGCTCGTCGTGGGCGGCGCCGTGGACCATCGAGGCCAACGTCGCCGCCCTGGCCGCCCTGCTGGATCGGGAGGCGGACGGGCCGGTGACGGTGGTGGGGCACTCCTTCGGCGGGACGGTCGCGCTGCACCTGGCGGCGGCGCGCCCGGACCTGGTGTCGGCCCTGGTGCTGCTGGACCCGGCGGTGGCCATGGACGGGGAGATGATGCGCCGGGTCGCCGAGGCGATGATGGCCTCCCCGGACTACCCCGACCCCGACGAGGCCCGCGCCGAGAAGGCCGGCGGCTCGTGGGCCGACGTGCCCGGCGCCGAACTGGACGCCGAACTGGACCACCACCTGGTGGCACTGCCCAACGGCCGCTACGGCTGGCGGGTCTGCATGCCGGCGATGATGGCCTACTGGAGCGAACTCGCCCGCGACGTCGTCCTGCCGCACCGGGGCACCCCGACGACGCTGGTGCGCGCGGAGCTCGTCGACCCGCCGTATGCCGCCCAACCGGTGATCGACGCCCTCTCGGCGCATCTGGGAGCGGACTTCGCCCTCGAGGTGATCGGCTGCCGGCACATGGTGCCGCTGGCGAGGCCGGTGGAGACCGCCGCGCTGATCGCCGCGACCGGCGTGGCGGACTAGAGGATCATCCGCACCAGCGCGGCGGTGCGGGCCAGCCCCGGGAACGCCTCGGGTGTGGAGCGGGGATGCAACGCGTGCACCGAGAGCCGGAACATCAACCCGCGCAGGAGCATCTGCGGCCATTCCGGCATGGCGTCCCAGCGTTCGATGAGGCCGTCGTCGGCCTCGCCCCACGACAGCGCGTCGACGACGGCCACCCCGGCCGCCCACGGCGCCGGCCGCCAGTAAGGGGTGATGTCGGTGATGCCCGGCGCTGCGGCGCCGGCGAAGAGCACGGTGCCGTAGAGATCGCCGTGCACCAGGTGCGGCATGCTCTTGACCTGCTTGCGCAGCCCGGCCAGCTGCCCGATCAGCTCCAGGGAGTGTTCGCGGTCCTCGCTGTCGGGAACTGCCGGCGCTCCCGGCGGCAGCGATTTGAGCGGGCGATCGTCCCAGGCCGCGCGGTCGGCGACGGCGAAGATGTCGACGTCGGTCCATGGCGGCACCGGCTGCCGGGTGAGGAAGCGGGGGCGGTCGAGGTTGGCGGTGGCCTCGTGCAGACGCACCCCGGCCGAGACCACCTCGTCGTGGCGGGGTTCAGGAGAGCCGGCTACGTAGGTGTCGGCGCGCCAGCCGGCCACCACGTGGCGGCCGTCGGTGGAAAGCACCGGGCGGGCCAGGCGCAGACCGTCGACGAACAGCGATTCGCGCACCTTCGCCGACCAGGCGGCGCGGGCGTGGTCGGCCACCAGCGAGAGCACGACCTCTCCGCAGCGCCAGCCGCTGTCCCAGGCCTCGCCGAGCGGTTCGGGTTCGCCGTCGCGCAGTCCGAAGGCTGTGATGACATGCTCCGGCGGTCGCTCGTCGATCACAGGGCCAAGGGTAAGCGGTGGCGGCGTCGCATCCCCGTCAGTACATCACCATGTCGGGCTCGAGTTGGCGCGCCCAGGCCATGATCCCGCCCTGCAGGTTCAGCGCGTCGGCGAAGCCGGCCGCCTTGAGCGCTGCCAGCGCCTCGGCCGAGCGGACGCCGGACTTGCAGTACAGCACCGGAATCCGGTCCTGCGGGATCTCGGCGAGGCCCGCGCCGGACTCGATGGCCGACTTGGGGATCAGCACCGCGCCCTCGATGCGGTTGATCTCCCACTCGACGGGCTCGCGGACGTCGATCAGGGCGATCTTCTCGCCGGATTCGAGCAGGTCGCGCAACTCCAGCGGGGTGATGGTGGAGTTGACGGTCGCGGCCTCCGCCGCGGCCGAGACGGTGCCGCAGAACTGC
This sequence comes from uncultured Mycobacterium sp., assembly GCA_964466565.1. Taxonomy (GTDB): domain Bacteria; phylum Actinomycetota; class Actinomycetes; order Mycobacteriales; family Mycobacteriaceae; genus Mycobacterium. Next base: position 4,977 of record CAYXOM010000401.1, on the reverse strand, counting down.
TCGTAGTCGATCAGCCCGGTGATGGCCGGCGCGGCCGGGTCCTTGCGGACGGTCACGGTGCGGTAGGTCATGTCCAGGGCGTCGTAGACCATCAGCCGGCCCAGCAGCGGCTCGCCGATCCCGGTGATCAGCTTGATCGCCTCGGTGCCCATCACCGAGGCGATCGAGGCGCAGAGGATGCCCAGCACCCCGCCCTCGGCGCAGGACGGCACCATGCCCGGCGGCGGCGGCTCGGGGTAGAGGTCGCGGTAGTTCAGGCCGCGTTTCTCGCCGTCGGGCCCGTCGGGGGCGTTCTCCCAGAACACCGACGCCTGGCCCTCGAAGCGGTAGATCGAGCCCCACACATACGGCTTGCCGGCCAGCACGGCGGCGTCGTTGACCAGGTAGCGGGTGGCGAAGTTGTCGGTCCCGTCGATGATCAGGTCGTACTCGGCGAAGAGCTCGACCGCGTTGTCGGGTTCGAGCCGGAACTCGTGCAGGCGGACCTCGATCAGCGGGTTGACCTCGCGGATCGCGTCCCGCGCGCTCTGGGCCTTGGGCCGGCCGACGTCGGACTGGCCGTGGATGATCTGGCGCTGCAGGTTGGACTCGTCGACGGTGTCGAAGTCGACGATGCCCAGCGTCCCCACCCCGGCGGCGGCGAGGTAGAGCAGCGTGGGCGATCCCAGCCCGCCGGCCCCGACGACCAGCACCCGGGCGTTCTTGAGCCGGCGCTGCCCGACCACGCCCACGTCGGGGATGATCAGGTGGCGGCTGTAGCGCGCGACCTCGGCGCGGGTCAGCTCGGCGGCGGGTTCGACCAGCGGGGGCAGCGGTGGCATAGCACTTCCAACCGTAGTCGCCCCGGGATGCTTCCCCGCCGGCAGACCGGCGTGCCACCCCCACCGGCGAGTGTGCGGTCCGGTACGCCCGGCCCGGCGTTTCGCGGACGAAACGGCACACTCGCCGGGGGCCCGGGCTCAGGCGATCGGGTACGGCCAGGGGTTGAACCGGCAGGTCTTGCCGTCGGGCTTGACGAACTGCGGGTCGAACCGCGCCGCGTCGTTGTCGGAGGTCGAGAAGGTCTGCTGCATCATGATCGGCGCCAGGCCGCCGTCGCGCTCGCACGGCTCGTGGTTGGTGTAGCCGATGGCGTGGCCCACCTCGTGGTTGATCAGGTACTGCCGGTAGGACCCGATGTCGCCCTGGAACGGCGTCGCCCCGCGCACCCAGCGGGCCAGGTTGATGAACACCCGGGGCTCGGCGTCGGGGCCGTAGACCGGGTTGTAGCAGGAGGTCTCGATCGGGATCTCGTACCCGCAGCCCTCGCGCACCGTCATCGGCGAGGTCAGCGACACCCGGAAGTCGGGCTCCTCGCCCTCGACGGCGTCGACGCGCTGGAAGGCGAACTCGGGGTCGTAGATCCAGCTCTTGGGGTTGCCCAGAGTCTCGGTGACCATCCGGGCGAAGCCCTCGTCGCCGCCGAACGAGGCGGTGTCGACGCCGTTCTCCACCTCGACGGTGTAGGTGAACGTCTTGGCCCGGCCCTCGCCGACCTTGGGCGAGGCGCCCGGGATGACCCGCCAGGTCTTCCCGGCGGCCTCGGTGAACGGACCGCCGGCGGGCAGGATCCCGGTGGGCAGGGAGGCGTCGAACTCGGTCATCCCGCGCGGCGGCGCGCCGACGATGGCCGTGCCCGAGGCCCCGATCGTCGGCGGGGCCTTGACCGCGTCGAGGGCGGCGGGCAGCGGTGGGGCGCTGACGGTCTGGTAGAGCACCACCCCGGTGAGCACGACGAGCACCGGCAGCGCGTAGGCGCGCCAGCCGTAGGTCGAGACGAACTTGCCCAGCGGGGACTGCCGGCGTACCCCGGCGTGCTCGGACCGGTCGGCGCGGGGCCGGCCGGCCTCGAGGGCCAGCGGGTCACGCTGGGCACGCAGCGGCTGGTCGCCGCGGCGGGGCAGCACCGGCGCGCCACGGCCCCGGGGCGGTCCCGGCGGAGAGGTCACCGACCTAGGATGGCACAACCGGACTCCGAATCCGGCGGCCCCCGCCGCGGCGTCCCCGTGTCGGGGCCCGCGACCCCGGCCGGACGGTCCGCGGCAGGGAGTAATGTCGGCCTGATGAGCAAGTTCGCCGATACCGTCGCGCGCAAGACCGCCCGCCCCGGCGCGCGTCTTCCCCGCGGCCAGCGGCGCGAGCAACTGCTCGCCACGGCGTCGGAGGTGTTCGTGGACCGCGGCTTCCACGCCGCCGGCATGGACGAGATCGCCGACCGGGCCGGGGTCAGCAAACCGGTGCTCTACCAGCACTTCACCAACAAGCTCGACCTCTACCTGGCGGTGCTGCACCAGCACGTGGACACCCTGGTGGCCAGTGTCCGCCAGGCGTTGCGCACCACCACCGACAACCGCCAGCGGCTGCGCGCGGCGGTGCAGGCCTTCTTCGACTTCATCGACCTGGACAGCCAGGGCTACCGGCTGATCTTCGAGAACGACAACGTCGCCGAACCCAGGGTGGCCGCCCAGGTGAAGGTGGCCACCGAGGCGTGCACCGACGCGGTGTTCGACCTGATCAGCCGCGACTCCGGCCTGGAGGCGCACCGGGCGCGGATGATCGCCGTCGGGCTGGTGGGGATCAGCGTGGACTGCGCGCGCTACTGGCTGGACGCCGAGCGGCCGATCTCCAAGGAGGACGCCGTGGAGGGAACGGTGGCCTTCGCCTGGGGCGGCCTGTCGCACGTGCCGCTGGCCCGCTGAGGCCCCGACAACCCCGGCGCCCGAAAACTCAAGCGGGCGGGGCGATCCCGAAGCCGACCCGACGCGAGTCGGCCGCGCCGATCTCGATGTAGGCGATCTTGGAGGTGTGCACCAGGAAGCGCCGGCCCTTGTCGTCGGTGAGGCTGAGCACCTCGGTGGTGCCCTTGTCCAGGGCCGCCTTCACCAGGGCCTCGACCTCCTCGGGCGTCTGGGAGCTGTTGAACACCAGTTCGCGCGGGCTGTCCGAGACCCCGATCTTGACCTCCACACCTGCCCCTTTCCTCGCCTGCCGACCAGCAGGCTAGTGGACCGCCCGCGCACGATTGCATCAAGCTGCGGTTACAGCATGACAACGCGCCCGTGCGCCCGGTGGGCCGGGTCGGTGAACGTCCCTAACGTCACCTCCCGTGAGCGACGACGGACCCCGGCGGTCCCGGCAGTGGCCGCGGGCGCTGTTCACCGCCACCGGGCTGCTGGCGACCGCGCTGGTCACCACCTACGTCATCAAGACCGGTGCGGCGGCCACCACGGCCGGCGCCCCCGGAACGGCCGGCACCGCTCCGCGCACCGTGGTGGCGACGTATGACGCCGCCCCGGCCGGGCAAACCGATCCCGCGGCAGCGAATGCCCTGGAGCGCTCGGTGCGGGTGGCCGGGACCGCCCCGGCGGCCCGGCCCACGGTCGACCTGCGCACGGTGGTCTACACCGTCGCGGGCAACCAGCGGCCCGAGGACCCGGTCACGGTGGTCTACGCCGACGAGACCGGCACCCTGCAGACCGCGGCGAACGTGACTCTGCCCTGGACGCTGACCGTCACCCCCGAGCTGCCGGTGAACTATGTCAGCGCCAGCAGCCGCGGCAGTCAGCTCAACTGCTGGATCACCGACGCCGCGGGGACGACGGTGGCCGCCCAGACCGACTTCGGCCCCAGCACCGCCTGCAACCGCTAGGCCCTCAGGTGAGGCCGAGTTCGTGCATCCGGGCGTCGTGGGTGCGCTGCATCCGGTCGTAGAAATCGGTGACCTGGCTCAGGCCGCCGGCGCCCGCGAGCACCAGGTCCACCAGTTCGTCGCGGTCGGCCAGCACGTACTGCGCCTGGGTGATGGCCTCGCCGAGCAGCCGCCGCGACCACAGTGCCAGCCGGCTGCGCTGGCGGCCGCTGGAGTTCACCGCGGAGCGCACCTCGGCGACGACGAACTGCGAGTAGCCGGTGTCGGCCAGAACCGTGCGCACCACCCCGGCCACCTCGTCGGGCAGCGACCCGGCCAGCGCCAGGTAGAGATCGGCGGCCATCGCGTCGCCCACATAGGTCTTCACCAGCGCCTCCAGCCAGGTGCTGGGGGTAGTCAGCCGGTGGTAGTTCTCCAACGCCGGCGCATACCGGGTGATCGCCGCCAGGACGTCCACGCCGCGCTCCTCCAGCGCGGAGCGCAGCACCTCGTAGTTGCCCATCTCGGCGGCCGCCATCCTGGCCATGTTGATCCGGCCACTCAGGTCGGGGGCCATCCGGGCCTCGTCGGTGAGCCGGTAGAACGCGGCCACCTCGCCGTAGGCCAGCAGCGCGAAGAGTTCGTCGATGCCGGGGTGATCGGCCGGCACGGGCCGCCGCGCCGGCGCCGTCTGCTCGGTGCCGCCGCCCATCTGGTCACTGTAACCAGGTAGCATGACCTCCGGAACATGCGGGAGACCGCAGGGTCCACACGCACTGTGCGTGCACGCTTGGCCCGCCGGAACCGGCGCGGCGCGGTTTCACAGCAGAAGTCGACTCAACTCGTGCGCGCTGGAGAACCGACACGAGGACACATGACACATCTGCACAGCCACTCCACGACCAGCTTCGCCGACCTGGGCGTGCGCGACGAGATCGTCCGCGCCCTCGCCGAGAACGGCATCGAGCACGCCTTCGCGATCCAGGAGCTCACCCTGCCGCTGGCACTGGCCGGCGATGACCTGATCGGCCAGGCCCGCACCGGGATGGGCAAGACCTTCGCCTTCGGGGTACCGCTGCTGCACCGCATCTGCGGCGACTCCGCCCGCCCGCTGACCGGCATCCCACGCGCCCTGGTGGTGGTGCCGACCCGCGAACTGTGCATCCAGGTGCACGACGACCTGACCCACGCCGCCAAGCACCTGCAGGCCGGTGACCGCTCGCTGTCGGTGGTGTCGATCTACGGCGGGGGGGCCCACGCGCCGCAGAGCGAGGGGCGGCGGCGCGGGGGCGGGGGGGGGGGGGGGGCCC
>CAYXOM010000400.1:0-1500 GCA_964466565.1 uncultured Mycobacterium sp. | reverse complement strand
CCGCTGTTCAGCGACCCCGAAATGGTCAAGCGGATCCAGATGTCCAACCCGATCGCGGTTCCCGACTACGCCGAGCCCGAAGCGATCGCCGAGACGGTCTCGGCCCGGACCGCGCTGGCCAGCATCACCCCGAAGACCCGGCGGGTGATCCGCACCGAACCGGTGTCGATGACCGACGGGGTCATCCACGGAGTCCACGTGTGGTGCGGCCCGCCAGACGGCGAGCCGCCGCCCCGGCCGATCCCCGGCCCGTTGCTCTACGACATGACCGAGCAGATGTGTTCGGTGACCACCGAGTACCTGATCAATGCCGGCATGGATCCCGCCAAGGAGACGCTGACCGGACGGGCGATCGCCGAGGAGGTCCCCAGCCGCAGCCTCAACCGGGACGAGTCCAGGGCGCTGTCGATGAGCATCGACGCCGCTCCGGGCCGGACCTACTGCACCACCTGGGATTTCCCCGACAAGCTCGGCACGTTCCGGCGGGTGGGCTGGTGTTCGCGCACCAGGATGGAGACTGCCGCCGACGGCTCCGAACACCTGATCGCCCGGGCGATGAACCTGCTGGAGGCGGTCAGCGACTCGCCGATCAACCCCGACCAGCTGGCGGACCGGATCATCGAGGGACTCTCCCAGCCTGGGGTCTACCGCGTGATCGTCGATCTCGACACCTGGGTGGCGCTGAAATGGATCGACGACCCGTGCCCGTACTTCAACTGGAAGGGCCGGGTGCAGATGCACCCCGAGGACCATGAGCACTTCGCCACCCGGATGAAGGAGGAACTCGATTCCGGACTCACCACCGCCGTGCTGCGGCTGCCCGACCATGACGGCGGGTGGGTGCCGCTGCACGTGAGCATCGCCAAGGTGCACCTCGACGCGGGGGTGTACGGCGGGCTGGTCAGCCTGCGCCTGCCCACGGGGGACGAACTCGCCGACGTCGGCCTGCCCGCCGGCTGACTGCCGGTGGGCAACCCGAACCGCGGCAGCACGCGCCGTGCCGCCGCCGTACACCCCCGCGCGGGCTGGCGGGAGGGACCCCGGCGTGGTTGGCTGAAATGGTGATCACGAAAATGGACGAGAGTTCGGGATCGGCCGTCGGTTACCGCTTCTCCGGTGCGATCACCAAGGACGACTACGGGGTGCTGGTGCCGGAGATGGCGCAGCTGGTCCGGGCCAACGGCGATGTGCAGATCCTCTGCGATCTGGCCGAGTTCACCGCCGAACGCCCCAGCGCCTGGCTGGCCGACCTGCACTTCGGTAGGGAGTTCCACACGAACATCTCGAAGATGGCCATCGTCGGTGAGAAGCACTGGGAGAAGTGGATCGCCGAGCTCGCCGCTCCGCTGTACGCCCGCGAGGCCCGCTACTTCCACAACGCCGACGAGGCATGGGAGTGGCTGCGAGCGCCCTCGGACCAGGTGTCGTGACCCGGGAGCTAACGGCCCGACGGCGGCCCGGCGCGGGCCGTCGCGACCGCCGGGGCCGCGATCGGCACCC
>CAYXOM010000399.1:0-3027 GCA_964466565.1 uncultured Mycobacterium sp. | reverse complement strand
CCCTGCTGCGCCGGCCCCCCCGGCCCGACCCGCGTCGCCGTCGCGCGTGCGCCCGCCCCGTCGATGTCGACGGCGACCACCCGCATCCCCTCGGCGGCCAGGCCGACCGCCAGGGCGCGGCCGATCCCGTGGGCGGCGCCGGTGACGACGGCGACTCTCCCGTCGAGATCGGCGATCATGAGGTGCCGCCCCCCCGAGGAGTGCGACCGGATGCCGGTCGGACGCTCAACCGACCGGCCCGGGTCCACCCGGTGGCAGGGCAGCCTCGTCTGATCGCCATAAGACAACATTCTCATGCAGGGGGCGTCGCGGTTGCCCGATGTCGGGCGGATTCAGCCCGCACTTGTTCACCGCGGTCGGCGCCGGACCAGGGGAGTCGCGCGGATGGCCTCCAGGGCCAGCCGCGGGGAGTCGCTCTTGCGCATCACCGTCACGTCGTCGGCGAGCGACCCGCGATCGGACAGGAAGCGGGTGAGCACCCCCGGCGGAACTCTTTCGAAGAGCCGGTAGAAGGTGGCCGGGCCGCGCCGCGGGCAACTCCGCAGGTAGGACAGGAAAATGGTGTCGAGAGCCGTGGTGCGCGGGTTGCGCGCAGCAGGCGGCTCGGCGATTCCGCCGTCCCGCAGCGCGGAGACCACCCGCGGCGCGAACTGTGCGACGAAGTGCTGGACAGCCAGGAAGGCATAGCCGCTCGACGGCTTCACGTGTCCACCGGCGGTGCCGATGCGGACGACCCGGCTGCTGGGCCACGCGTCGAAGGGCCGCGTCGTCATCGGTATCACCCCGCTCTCGCGGGAGAGCGTCCGGAAGACCGCGCCGGGATGCCGCCGTGCCAGCCAGTCCTCGATGGCCGTCTCGTACACGGCATCGGGCAGTACCCGCTCGGTGAAGAACGTGCTCTCGACGAGTGCGGTACGAGGGTCGAGCGGCAAGACGTAGACGAAGTGGATGCCGTGTTCCTGCGAGACATCGAAGTCCATGAGAGTCACGGTGTCAGCCTCGAAGACCGGTTCCGCGCTCTCCACGACCCGACCGCGGAAGTGCTGCAACAGGTGCACCTCCGCAGTGCCCTCGTCCGGGCGCGTCAACGCCGGTGGCCGCGAGTCCATCGCCAGGCGTGACCGCAGCACTCCCGCGCCGGTGTGAACGTCGACGTGGGAGCCGTGGCCCTCAACGTTCTCCACGGTGACGCCGAGCCGGATCTCGACCTGACTGCCCGCGGCGGTCAGACGCTCGAGTGCGGCCTCGTAGAAGCGTTCGCCCGGGATTCGGCAATAGGCCACGCCCGGAGCGGCGCGGATCACCTCACGGGAGCCGTGGCGGACGCGCCACCGGTACCAGCGATGGCTGACCGCGGAATCGAACGCGTGCGGCACGAGATCGAAGAAGCACCAGGTGCGGTCGGCTCCGGTCAACGTCTCGCGCGGATCGATCAGGATGACGCGGGCGCGATGGGGCAGGCCGGCGTCGAGCAGGGCCACCGCGAGCGACAGGCCGGAGAGTCCCGCGCCGGCGATGACGACGTCGGCGTCGAGTTCGGGACTCCCGGGAGGTCCGGTCACACCGCTTTCCTGCCCATTGGGTCTACTGATAGCAGGACCCCCGCGGGAGGTTTCCCGCGGGGTTCCTGAAATCGGCGGCCCGTTAGTTGTGCAGGTCGAACCGGTCGCTGTCCATCACCTTGACCCAGGCCGCGACGAAATCCTTGACGAACTTCTCCTTGGCGTCGTCCTGGGCGTACACCTCGCCCATCGCCCGAAGCTGGGCGTTGGACCCGAACAGCAGGTCCACCCGGCTGGCGGTGTACTTCTGCGATCCCGTGGCGCGGTCGGAGCCGACGTAGGTGCCGTCATCGGCCTGCGACGGGAACCACTTCGTGCTCATGTCGAGCAGGTTGGTGAAGAAGTCCGGCGTGAGGGCGCCGGGTCGGTCGGTCAGCACGCCCAGCTTCGTGTCGCCGAAGTTGGTGCCCAGCACCCGCAGGCCACCCACCAGCACGGTCATCTCGGGTGCCGAGAGCCCCAGCAGATTGGCCTTGTCGATGATGAGGTACTCCGGCGGCAGGTTCGCCCCCTTGCCGGCGTAGTTGCGGAAACCGTCGGCCTTGGGTTCCAGGTAGGAGAACGACTCGACGTCGGTCTGCTCCTGTGCGGCGTCGCCGCGGCCGGAGCTGAACGGAACCTCGATGTCGAAGCCGGCGGCTTTGGCCGCCTTCTCGACTCCGACGTTGCCCGCCAGCACCACGAGGTCGGCGAAGGACACCTCGACACCGGCGGAGGACTGGATCTCCTCGAGAACCCGGATCACCTGGGCGAGTTCGTCGGGCTCGTTGACCTCCCAGCCCAGCTGGGGCTGCAGCCGGATCCGGCCGCCGTTGGCTCCGCCGCGCATGTCGCTGCTGCGGTAGGACGAAGCCGCCTTCCACGCGGTGGAGACCAACTGCGGCACGGTCAGACTCGATCCGGCGATCGCGGTCTTGAGTTTCGCGACCGCGTCAGCGGACAGCGGCTTGCCGGCCGGAATGACGTCCTGCCACACCCAGGTCTGCTTGGGCACCAGCGGTCCGATGTACCGGGTCACCGGTCCCATGTCGCGGTGGATCAGCTTGAACCAGGCCTTGGCGTACTCGTCGGCCAGTTCCTCGGGGTGGTCCAGCCAGCGGCGGGTGATCCTCTCGTAGATCGGATCGAATCGCATCGACAGGTCGGTGGTGAGCATCGAGGGATGGGTCTTGCCGTCTCCCTGGGCCATCGGCACGGTGTCGGCCATGGCACCGTCCTTGGGCTTCCACTGGTAGGCACCGGCGGGGCTCTTGGTCAGCTCCCACTCGTTGCCGTAGAGGACCTCCAGGTAGGTGTTGTCCCACGTGGTCGGGGTGGGAGTCCAGGTGACCTCCAGACCGCTGGTCCAGGTGTCGTTGCCCACGCCGGTTCCGCTGGGGTTGGCCCACCCCAGGCCCATCTCCTGCAGCGGAGCGGCCTCCGGCTCAGGACCGATGAGGTCGGGGTTGGCGTTGCCGTGGCACTT
>CAYXOM010000398.1:0-2697 GCA_964466565.1 uncultured Mycobacterium sp. | reverse complement strand
CGGACGTGCCGGCGGCGGACGTGCCGGCGGCGGACGTGCCGGCGGCGGACGTGCCGGTGGCGGAAGTGATTCCCGCCGAGGAGGCCACCGACGAGCCCGCCGCGGAGGCGGTGGATCCGGCGCTCGATGCGGTGATCGAGGACCTGGAGGTCGCGGCGGCCGACGTCGCCGAGGAGGCCGTCGCCGGCGAACCGGCGTCGCAGGACCCGGCTGCCGACGACGCCGCTCCGGCTGCCGACGACACCGCTCCGGCTGCCGACGACACCGCCGGCGCGGAGGACGGGGGCGAGGCCGCCTAGGGCTTCGCGTCCGCGACACAACGACGGCCTCCTTCGCACGGCGAGGGGGCCGTCGTTGTGCCCGCGTCAGTCGCGATCTGCGGACCGGCGCCGCCGTTTGATGCCGATTCCGCCCAGGAGCGAGAAGCCCTTGATCCGGACCTTCGGCGCGCCGGGACTTCCCGACCCCTGCACCTGCCGGTCGAACCCGCCGATCACCCCGCGCCCGTCGATCTCCACATTGACCTCGGGCGGCACCAGGATGGTCTGGCCGCCCAGGATCGAGTAGGCGTGAATCTCGACCTCGGGGGCGGTGAAGTCGGCGAACCGCAGGTCCACCACGCCGCCGCCGAACAGGGTGAAGGTGGTCATCCGGCCGGGGACATTCCACCGTCCCCGGCGTTCGAACCCGCTGAGGATCGCCAGCAGCATGGTCGCGGGTGCGGGAAGGGACTTGCCGCGCCGGTACTCGACCGCCTCGGGCAGGTCGTCGGTGAGCCGTTCGAGTTCGCCATAGGTGTCCGCGGCATAGGTTCTGGCGAGCCGATCCTCGTACTGCTCCAAGGTTAGGCGACCGTTGGAGGCGGCCTCGGAGAGCAACTGGGCGATTCGGATCCGGTCGTCGCCGGAGGCCCGCGGACCGTCGCTCGGTGATGATTCGCCCATGGTGGAACGAGCGTACGGTGCGTTATCGCCGCCGAAAAAGCCCGTTCACCGAACCGTCACAAGACCGCGCGGACTGCGGTGCGCCCGGTCACTCGGCCAGCACCGACTCGGGGATGTCCACGACCCGGCTGCGCAGCCACTCGCCGAGGCCCTTGGCCTGCGGGTCGAACCGGGCCTGATAGGCCACGCCCCGGCCGAGGATGCCGTCGATGACGAAGTTGACGGCGCGGAGGTCCGGTAGCAGGTGCCGGGTGATCGGGAGTTCTGCGACCTCGGGCAGCAGTTCGCGCACCAAATCGACGGTCACCGCGTGCGTCAGCCAGCGCCACCGCGTCTCCGAGGACACCCACAGCCCGACGTTGGCGCCGCCGCCCTTGTCTCCGCTGCGGGCGCCGGCCACCGTGCCCAGCGGCAGACGCCGGCACCGACCGGGGGGCAGTGGCTCCGGCAGCGGCGGGTCCTCGACGGGCGCCAGGTCGCGGGTCTCGGCGGCCGGCGCCACCGTGACCCGGGTCCCGTCGGGCAGGACGGCGACGTGGGGCACCTCGGTGGCCGGTACGTAGCCCGCGGCGAAGACCCCGTACACCACCGCGTCCCCGGGCGGGGCGGTGGTATGAAAACCCGGATAGCTCGACAGCGCGAGTTCGACTGCGGCCGAGGAGAACCGGCGCCCCACCGTCTCGGCGTCGGGGTCGCGCACCGTGCAGCTCAGCAGGGCGCTGGCGGTCTGCTCGGTGTCGGCGTCCGCGGTGTCGGTGCGAGCCAGCGTCCACTGGATCTCGGCGGGGCGGGTGGTCAGGCCGGCCTCGAGTTGCCGGCGTGCCAGTGCGGCCTTTGCCTCGATGTTCAAGCCGGTGAGCACGAACGTGACCGTGTTGCGGTAGCCGCCGATGCTGTTGAGCGACACCTTCAGCGACGGCGGCGGCGGCTCGCCGCGCACCCCGCTGATCTTCACCCGGTCCGGACCGTCCCCGGCCAGCGCGATGGTGTCGAAGCGCGCGGTGGCGTCGGGGTTGGCGTAGCGGGCACCGGTGATCTCGTAGAGCAACTGCGCGCTGACGGTGCCGACGCTGACCTGTCCGCCGGTTCCGGGGTGCTTGGTGATCACCGACGAGCCGTCGGAGTGGATCTCGGCGAGGGGTAATCCGGGGTGGACGAGGTCGTCGACCTCGGTGAAGAACGCGTAGTTGCCGCCGGTGGCCTGCGCGCCGCACTCGATGACGTGGCCGGCCACCACCGCCCCGGCCAGCCGGTCGTAGTCGTCGCGGGCCCAGCCGAAGTGCGCCGCCGCCGGTCCGACCACCACCGACGCGTCGGTCACCCGGCCGGTCACCACGACGTCGGCACCGGCGTTGAGGCATTCGACGATCCCCCAGGCGCCCAGATAGGCGTTGGCGGTCAGCGGTGAGCCCAGGTCCAGCTCGCCGGCGCGGCCCCGCAGGTCATCGCCCTCGACGTGGGCGACCGCGGTGGGCACGCCCAGGCGCTCGGCGAGTGCCCGCACCGCCTCGGCCAGGCCGGCCGGGTTCAGCCCGCCGGCGTTGACCACGATGCGCACGTCGCGGTCGCGCGCGGTGCCCAGGCACTCCTCCAGCTGGGCCAGGAATGTCTTGGCGTATCCACCGCCGGGGTTCTTCATCCGGTCGCGGCCGAGGATCAGCATGGTCAGCTCGGCCAGATAGTCACCGGTCAGATAGTCCAGATCTCCGCCGGTGAGCATCTCGCGCATCGCGGCGACCCGGTCCCCGTAGAA
>CAYXOM010000397.1:0-2742 GCA_964466565.1 uncultured Mycobacterium sp. | reverse complement strand
ACTGATCCGCGGCGGGGTCCGCGACGTCGTGCTCTGCCCGGGGTCGCGCAACGCGCCGCTGGCGTTCGCCCTGGCCGACGCCGACCGGGCCGGCCGGCTTCGGCTGCACGTGCGCATCGACGAGCGCACCGCCGGCTACCTGGCCGTCGGTCTGGCGCTGGGCAGCGGCCGCCCGGTCCCCATCACCATGACCTCGGGCACCGCGGTGGCCAACCTCGGTCCGGCGGTGGTGGAGGCCAACTACGCTCGGGTCCCGCTGATCGTGCTCTCGGCGAACCGTCCCTACGAACTGCTCGGCACCGGCGCCAACCAGACCATGGAGCAGTTCGGCTACTTCGGCACCCAGGTGCGCGCGGCGATCAGCCTCGGTCTGGCTCAGGACGTCGACGCCGACCCGGAGCGGCTCGGCGCGGGCAACGCCCAGTGGCGGTCGGCGACCTGCCGGGTGCTGGCCGCGGCGACCGGCGCCCGCAGCGCCAACGCCGGGCCCGTGCAGTTCGACATCCCGCTGCGCGAACCCCTGGTGCCCGAGCCGGATTCGCCCCCCGACGACTTCCCGCCCGGGCGTCCCGGCGGCGCACCGTGGACCTACACCCCGGCGGTGAGCTTCGACCAGCCGCTGGAGATCGACCTGGGCCCTGACACGGTGGTGATCGCCGGGCACGGCGCGGGCGTGCACCCGGAACTGGCGCATCTGCCCACCGTGGCCGAACCGACCGCGCCGCCGGCGGCCAACCCGCTGCACCCGCTGGCCCTGCTCGCGCTGCGCCCCCGTCAGGTCGTCATGATCGGCCGGCCCACGCTGCACCGTCCGGTCTCGGCGCTGCTGGCCGACCCGGCGGTCCCGGTCTACGCGCTGACCACCGGCCCGCGCTGGCCGGACGTCTCGGGCAACTCAGCGGCCACCGGCACCCGCGCGCTGACCGTCGGGGCACCCGACCCGGACTGGCTGCGACGCTGCGCGGCGGCCAACGCCGCGGTCAACACGGCGGTGCGCGAGCAGCTGGCCGCCCACCCGCTGGCCACCGGCCTGCATGTGGCGGCCGCCGTGGCCGGGGCGCTGCGCCCGGGCGACCAGCTGGTGCTGGGCGCCTCCAACCCGGTGCGCGACGTCGCCCTGGTGGGCCTGGACACCACCGGCCTGGCGGTGCGCTCCAACCGCGGGGTGGCCGGCATCGACGGCACCGTGTCGACCGCGATCGGCGCCGCGCTGGCTCACGACGGCCGCACCGTGGCCCTGATCGGTGACCTGACCTTCGTCCACGACGCCTCCGGCCTGCTGATCGGGCCCACCGAGCCCGCCCCGCGGAATCTGACCGTCGTGGTGTCCAACGACAACGGCGGCGGCATCTTCGAACTCCTCGAGCAGGGCGACCCGAGGTTCGCCGACGTGTCCTCGCGGATCTTCGGCACCCCGCACGACGTCGACGTCGGGGCGCTGTGCCGGGCCTACCACGTCGACGCCCGCCAGATCGAGGTCGGCGACCTCGGGCCCGCACTCGACGAGGCGCACGAGGGCATCCGGGTGCTGGAGGTCAAGGCCGACCGGTCGACGCTGCGCGCACTGCACGCGGCGATCCGGGCCGCGGTGTGAGCCCGGCGCTGCGTGCGGCGCTGCCGGTCGGTGACCCCGCGCTGCCCGACACCGCGGGCGCCCGCGCGCTGCGCTGGGCCAAGGCCGCGGTCTGGATCCTGATGGCGGTCGTCACCCTGGGCTCGGTGCTGCTGGTCGCCGGCGCGTGGCGCAACGACCGGCAGATCGAACGAGCGATGGGCACCGCCGAGGCCGAGGTCCTCTCCGCCGGCCCGCGCCGCTCCACCGTGGAGTTCGTCACCCCCGACCGGGTCACCTACCGGCCCGAGCTCGGCGTGCTCTACCCGTCCGAACTCGCCGACGGGATGCGCATCTACGTCGAGTACGACCGCAACAACCCCGCGCTGGTCCGGGTGAAGGACCGCAGCGCCGTGCTGGCGATCGTCCCGGCCGGGTCGCTGGCGCTCGCCGGGTGGCTGGCCGGGGCGGGCCTGCTGGCCGGGCTGGTCCGCCTGGAGCAGCGGGTAGCGTCGCACCGGTGAGCCGCGCGTCCCTGGACAAGGACCCCCGCGAGGTCGCCTCGATGTTCGACGGCGTCGCCCGTCGTTACGACCTGGCCAACACCGTGCTCTCGGCCGGGCAGGATCGCCGCTGGCGGCGCGCCACCCGCGACGCCCTGGCCGCCCGGCCCGGTGATCGGGTCCTCGACCTCGCCGCCGGCACGGCGGTCTCCACCAGCGAACTCGCCCACTCGGGCGCCTGGTGCCTGGCTGCGGACTTCTCGGTGGGCATGCTGCACGCCGGCCGGCGCCGCGCGGTTCCCAAGGTCGCCGCCGACGCCACCCGGCTGCCGTTCGGCGACGACGTCTTCGACGCCGTCGTCATCAGCTTCGGGCTGCGCAACGTCGTCGACCCCGCCGCCGGGCTGACCGAGATGGCCCGGGTCACCCGCCCCGGCGGCCGGCTGGTGGTGTGCGAGTTCTCCACACCGGTGCTGCCGGTGTTCTCCGCGGCCTACAAGAACTATCTGATGCGGGCCCTGCCCCGGGTGGCCCGTGCGGTGTCGAGCAACCCCGAGGCCTACGTCTACCTGGCCGAGTCGATCCGGGCCTGGCCCGACCAGCCGGCCCTGGCCCGGCTGATCGTCGACGCCGGCTGGTCGGAGGTCGGCTGGCGCAACCTCACCGGCGGGGTCGTCGCCCCGCACA
>CAYXOM010000396.1:0-1736 GCA_964466565.1 uncultured Mycobacterium sp. | reverse complement strand
GGTGGTCTTGTCGATCGGCTCCAACCTCGGCGACCGGCTGTCCCGGCTGCAGTCGGTGGTCGACGCGCTCGGCGACACCGTCCGCGCGGTCTCGCCGGTCTTCGAGACCGACGCGTGGGGCCCGGTCGAGCAGGACCGGTTCCTCAACGCCGTCGTGATCGCCGACGACCCGGGGCTCGACGCCCGCGGCTGGCTGCGGTTCGGGCAGGACCTGGAGCGCCGCGGCGAACGGGTGCGCGATCTCAGGTGGGGGCCGCGGACGTTGGACGTCGACCTGGTGTGCTGCTTGGAGTCCGGCGCCGACGGCGCCGAGATCCGCTCGGCAACCGACGAACTCACTCTGCCGCATCCGTTGGCCCACCGCCGGGCCTTCGTCCTGGTGCCGTGGCTGGCCGCCGATCCTGATGCCGAGCTGACCGTCGAGGGGCGCCGCCGACCCGTCTCCGAGTGGCTGGCCGCACTGGAGGACTCCGAGCGCGCCGGGGTCCGGCCGACCGGACTGCGGCTGGCCGGTGGGGTTGGGGAACGGTGATGGGCCCCACCCGGGTCAGGGACCTCGCCGTGGCGGTGCTGGCGGCGGCCGCCGTCGGTTACCTGTTCGTCCGGATGCTCTACCGGTACTTCCCGCCGATGACGCTGTGGACGGGGCTGTCGCTGCTGGGCGTGGCCGGCGCCGAGGCGCTCTGGGGGGCCTCGGTGCGCAGGCGGATCGGCGCCGGGCGCATCGGGGTGGGAGCCGGCCGGCTGGACCCGCTGATGGTCGCGCGCACGGTGGCGGTGGCCAAGGCGTCGGCCTGGGTGGGGGCGTTGGCGCTGGGCTGGTGGCTGGCGGTACTGGTGTACCTGCTGCCCCGGCGCGGCGAACTGCGCGTCGCAGCGGCCGACGCACCCGGGGTCGCGGTGGCCGCCCTGAGCGCGCTGCTGCTGATCGTCGCCGCCCTGTGGCTGCAGCACTGTTGCCGTTCCCCGGGTGACCCGGCCGCACCGCCCGCCGAGGAGGCCTCCGCCGAACCGAGCTAGCCGCGAATCGCCGCAGCTTGCCGCCGTGGGCAAGGGGGTCACGGGCGGTACAGTCAGGCCCATGACCGTTCCGCCCCGCGGCGCCCGGGACCGGCGCGGCGGACGCAGGCCGGGCTGGCAGCTACTGACCGGGTTGCTGGTGCTGGCCATCCTGGCCAGCTCCACCCTGGTGTTCACCAACCGGGTGGAACTGCTCCGGTTGGCCGTCGTGCTGTCGCTCTGGGCGGCGGTGCTGGCCGCGTTCGTCTCGCTGCTTTACCGGCGTCAGGCCGAGGCCGACCGGGCCCGCGCCAGCGACATGAAACACGTCTACGACCTCCAGCTGGACCGGGAGATCGCCGCCCGGCGCGAGTACGAACTCGGAGTGGAGGCCCACCTGCGCCGCCAGCTCGCCCGCGAGCGCGGCCAGGCCGCCGAGGAGATCACCGCCCTGCGCGCCGAACTGGCCTCGCTGCGAGCCAATCTCGAAGTCCTCATCGGAGCCGATCTCGGCGGCCGCCCGGCGCTGGAGGCCGAGCCGGTCAGGGAGATGTTCCCGATGCCGCCCCCGCCCGGGAAGGTCGCGAGCAGCCGGGTGACCGGGGAGGTGGTCGAGGAGGTCTCCTACCGGGTAGAGGTGGTCGAGGAGGTCCGGGCGGCCGACCCCGGGGACCCCATCATCGACGTCCCCGAGGAACCCCTGGCCGCCGCGCCGCCGCCTCCGCCCCCGGTGCCAC
>CAYXOM010000395.1:0-6208 GCA_964466565.1 uncultured Mycobacterium sp. | reverse complement strand
TGCCGTCGACCAGGTCGCGGGTCGCGGTGCGGGCGCCCACGATGCAGGGCACCCGCAGCTCGCGAGCCACGATCGCGGCGTGGCAGGGCATCCCGCCGGTGTCGGTGACCAGGGCCGCGGCCCGGCGCATGGTGGGCAGCCAGTCCGGGTTGGTCATCGTGGCCACCAACACCTCGCCCTCCCGAAGCCGCGCGCCGTCGGCGACGTCACCGAGTACGCGCACCACCCCCGACGCCGCGCCCGGAACAGCGGGCAGCCCCTGAACCAGGACCTCATGGGTCTCCCCGGCGGGCGCACCGGCCCGGTTGAGGGTCGTGATCGGCCGGGTCTGCACGATGTAGGTCACCCCGTCGGCAATGGCCCACTCGGTGTCCTGGGGGCAGCCGGCGTGCCGCTCACTGCGGACCGCGATCTCGGCGATCTCGCGCACCTCGTCGTCGTTGAGGACCTGGGCATGCGCCTCGGTGTCGTCGAGATCGACCCGCTGATCCTTGCCGTCGGCGCCACGCACGATCTTGAAGGACTTGTAGCCGATTCGGCGGGAGAGGATCTCACCGGTGTCCTTGGCCAGCACGTAGGTGTCGGGCTCGACCGATCCGGACACCACCACCTCGCCCTGACCGAAGGCCCCCTCGACCACCACGCGGTCGGTGGCGTCGGTGGTCGGGTCGGCGGTGAAGGCCACCCCCGAACGCTCCGAGGCGATCATCGTCTGCACCACGACCGCCATCGCCGGATCCGCGGCGAAGCCGCGGCTGGCCCGGTAGGCCACAACCCGGGGCCCGAACAGTGAGGCCCAGCAGTGCTGCACCGCCTCGATCAGGTTCTGCTCGCCGGACACGTTGGTGAAGGTCTCATTCATGCCGGCGAAGGAGGCGTCCGCACCGTCCTCCCCCGTTGCCGAGGAGCGCACCGCGACAACGGACTCCGGCCCCATCGCCCGGTAGGCGTCCACGATGGTCTCGCGCACCTCCGCCGGCATTCCCGCCTGCAGGACCTTGGCCTTCATCGTGGCGCACATCTCATCGAACAGGCCGGGGTCGCCGGCGTGCCGCATCGCCTCGCGGTGGGCGTCACCCAGATCCTCGGCCAGTCCGGCCGCGTTCATCGAGTCCAGGTAGGAGTCGCGCAACACCACGAAACCGGGCGGGACCGGCAGTCGCGCGGCCACCATCTCGCCCATGTTCGCCCCCTTGCCGCCGGCCTCCTCGGCGTCGGCCATGGAAAGCTGCGCGATCTGCTTGACGTAGGTCGGCATCGGCGTTCTCCTCGAGATCGGGTCAGGTCAACGGGTCGAGCGGTAGAGGCGCAGTGCCTCGTTCACCGATTCCGGCAGTGGCCGGGTGGTGTCGATCCGGATCGCCTCCGGCCAGACGGCCCCGTCGGGCCGCGCCAGTGCGGTCGCGATCCGCGGGGTCACCTCCGAGGTGGTTGCGGTCCGTGCTGCTATCCGGGCGACGGCGGTGTCCAGGGGCGCGGCGCAGGCCAGTTCGAGCAGGGCGCACGACGCCCGCCGCGCCGCCGCCCGGGCCGCGGTGCGGTGAGCGTCCGCCAGCCAGGTCGCGTCGGCGATCACCGAACGACCCTCGCACAAAGCGAGGTGGGCGCGGCGCAACAGTGCGTCGTAGACGGCGTCGACGTTTCCGGGGGCGTAACGGCCCTCGCCGAGGGTGCCGGGCGAACCGGTGATCTCACCCTTGCGAACCATGTCGGCCCGGACGTCGTCGCTCGAGATCACCTCGGCCTTGGTCGCCTCGGCGAGCGCGCGGGCAAGCGTCGTCTTGCCGGTACCCGGAGCGCCGCCGACCAGCACCATTCGCGGCGCCGCGGCGCGCAGGTGGTCGACCGCGATGTCGAGATGGCGGCGCGCGTCGTGCGCGGACTCGGTGCGGCCCTGGGTATACCGAACGCAGTCGACCTTGGCCCGCACCACAGCCCGGTAGGCGATATAGAAGCGGCGCAACGAATCCGGTGCGTCGTCGCCGGTCAGTTCCAGGTAACCGGCAAGGAACCGGTCGGCGAGGTCGGGGCGGCCGAGGTACTCGAGGTCCATCGCCAGGAATGCGGCGTCGTCGACGACGTCGACGTAACGCAGGGCGGCGTCGAACTCCAGGCAGTCCAGCAGGGCCGGGCCGTCGGGCATGCAGAAGATGTCGTCGGCGAGCAGGTCGGCGTGGCCGTCGACGATCCGCCCCTCGGCGATCCGCTTGGTGAGCAGCACCGCGCGCCCCTGAAGGTAACGCCCGGCCGAAGCGCTGATCTCGGCGACGGTCTCGGGGTCCAGCCCCGGCACCGGGCCGGCGGCGTATCGGGAGAGTTCGTCGAGGTTCTCCCGCCAGCGGGCCCGCACCGCGTCGGGGCGCGCCTGTTCGTCGACCTCGGGGCCGCGGCGCGCGTCGGCGTGGAACCGTGCCAGCCGCGCGGCCACCGCGGCCAGTTCGCCGGTCAGCTGCGCACCGGACCGTGCCATGGTCGCCAGCCGCCTCTCATCGGGATGGCGGCGCATCACGATCACCGGTTCCTCGGTGTCGCCCAGGACGAACCGGCCGACTCCCAGATAACTCGCCGGCGCGAGCCGGCGGTTGAGCGTGACCTCGTCGGCGCACGCCCGCGCCCGGGCCGCCGGGTCGGAGAAGTCCAGGAAGTCGGTCACCACCGGTTTCTTCACCTTGTAGGCGCGGTCGCCGACCAGGATGACCAGGCCCGTGTGCGTCTCGGCGATCTGCGGACGCAGCCCGCCGGGCATCGCGGCGTCGGTCATCCTCGGCCCTCCCGCCCTCTGGCGCGTGGTCGCCATGCTGCCACCGCGAACCCTCCTGACCGAGAGTACAAATGCCTCTCGTGCGGCACGGCCGGGACTGGGCATCGAGTGCGCATCGGCGGCCGCGTAGGGACTTCCGTCCCTTGCCGTCGGGGTGCCGGCGGTGCTGTCCTGGAATGAGGGACGCGCCCCGTCCATGGCCGTGTCCCCGCTCAGGGAGGGGCGACGATGACCGACGCCATCCGGCACCGGCAGCCCCGACGGGTGTTCCGTGACCGGCGGGAGGCCGGCCAGGTGCTGGCCGGGCTGCTCGAGTCCTATCGCGGCCGACCCGACGTGATCGTGCTGGGCCTGGCCCGCGGCGGGATTCCGGTCGCCTTCGAGGTCGCCCGCGCACTCGGTGCGCCGCTGGACGCGTTCATCGTGCGCAAGCTCGGCGCCCCCGGCCACGAGGAGTTCGCGGTGGGCGCGCTGGCCAGCGGCGGACGGGTGGTGGTCAACGACGACGTCCTGCGCGGCCTGCGGGTCACTCCCGAGCAACTGCGGGAGATCGCCGACCGGGAGGCGCGCGAACTGCTGCGCCGTGAGGCCGCTTACCGCGGCGGACGCCCACCCCTGGACGTCACCGGCAAGACCGTCGTCATCGTCGACGACGGTCTCGCCACCGGTTCGTCCATGCTGGCCGCGGTCCAGGCGCTTCGTGAGTCGGAGCCGGCCGGGATCGTCATCGCGGTGCCGGCCGCCCCGGAGTCCACCTGCCGGGAGTTCGCCGGGATCGTCGACGACGTCGTGTGCGCCTCGATGCCGACCCCGTTCCTAGCGGTCGGCGAATCGTTCTGGGATTTCACCCAGGTCACCGACGCCGAGGTGACCGAACTGCTCGGCCGCCCCACCACTGCCACCCTGCCGCCCGGCGCCGTCCGCCCCAGTGCGCTGGTGGCCGCGGTCGCTGTGGACGCGCCGGGCGGGATCCCCGCCCGGGACGTGCTCGACGAGTTCATCGGTGCTGCCCGGGTCGTGCTGATCGGCGAGAGTTCCCACGGCACCCACGAGTTCTACGAGGCACGGGCCGCGATGACCAGGTGGCTCATCGAGCACAGGGGTTTCAACGCCGTCGCCGCCGAGGCGGACTGGCCCGACGCCTACCGGGTGAACCGTTATGTGCGCGGCCTCGGCTCCGATGGCTCACCGGGGGAGGCGCTGCGGGGTTTCCGGCGATTCCCGGCCTGGATGTGGCGAAACACCGTGGTGGAGGAGTTCGTCGGCTGGCTTCGCTGGCACAACGGGCGGTGCGCCGCCGACGGACGGCGCCAGACCGGTTTCTACGGTCTGGATCTCTACAGCCTGCACCGTTCGATGCAGGAGGTGATCGGATACCTCGACGACGTCGACCCAGCGGCCGCCGCCCGCGCCCGGGCCCGCTACGCCTGCTTCGACCACTCCAACGGAGACGACGGTCAGGCCTACGGCTACGCGGCGGCCTTCGGTGCCGGGCCGAGTTGCGAGGACGAGGCCGTGGCCCAACTGGTCGAGATGCAGCGCGACGCCGCCGCCTATCTGCGCGCCGACGGCAGCCTTGCCGAGGACGAGCTGTTCTACGCCCAGCAGAACGCCGCCACCGTGCGCGACGCGGAAGCCTACTACCGGAGCATGTTCGCCGGCCGGGTGACGTCGTGGAACATGCGCGACCGGCACATGGCACAGACCCTCGAGGCACTGCTGGCACACCTCGACCGCCACGCCGGCGCCGAATCGGCCCGGGTGGTGGTGTGGGCGCACAACTCTCACGTGGGCGACGCCCGCGCGACCGAGGTGGCCGGCGACGGGCAGCTGACCATCGGGCAGCTGGCCCGGGACCGCTACGGGGACGACTGCCGGCTGATCGGGTTCTGCACCTACCAGGGGACGGTGACCGCCGCGAGCGACTGGGGCGGGATCGCCGAGCGCAAGGTGGTCCGCCCCGCGCTGGCCGGCAGCGTCGAGGACCTGCTGCACGAGACCGGGCGCGGGGAGTTCCTGGTGGACATGCACAGCGGTCCACCGGCGTCCGACGCGCTGGACGTGGTGCGACTGGGCCGCGCGATCGGGGTGATCTACCTGCCGCAGACCGAACGCCAGAGCCACTACTTCCATGTCCGCCCGAGCGATCAGTTCGATGCGATGATTCACCTGGACTCCACCCGCGCCCTCGAGCCGCTGGAGCCGACCAGCGAGTGGGTCGCCGGCCAGAACCCCGAGACCTACCCGACGGGCTTGTAGAGAGGTGCCGACCCGATGACGCAGCCCGCCGCCGTGGCCTCTCCCGACCAGGGTGGGCGCCGGATCGTCACGCTCTGCATGAACCCCGCGCTGGACATCACCACCAGCACCGGCGAGGTCCGGCCGGCCAGGAAACTGCGCTGCGCCGCCGCCCGCTACGACCCCGGCGGAGGCGGGATCAACGTGGCACGCGTCGCCGAGGTCCTCGGGACACCGGCGACCGCCGTCTTTCCGGCCGGTGGCCCGACCGGCGAGGTGGTCAGCGCGCTGCTGAGGGCGGAGGGTGTCGCCGTCCGCCGCATCGTCATCGGCGGATCGACCCGGGAGAGCTTCACCGTCGACGAGTCCAGCACCCTGCGGCAGTACCGATTCGTGCTGCCCGGCCCCGAGGTTACGGTGGCCGAACAGGCCGAATGCCTGACCCGGCTGCGCGCCGAGTCCGCCGGTGCGGCGATGGTCGTGGCCAGCGGCAGCCTTCCCCCCGGCGTGCCCGACGACTTCTATCAGCAGGTCGCCGACACCTGCGTCGAATTGGGAACCCCGCTGGTCCTCGACACCTCCGGAGCCGGACTGGCCAACCTGCGGGCCGGGGCACTGCTGCTCAAACCCAGCGTCCGGGAACTGCGCGAGTGCATGGGCCTGGAACTGGCCGAGGAGTCCGAGCAGTTCGCGGCCGCGCGCAGCCTGGTCGACCGCGGTGTGGCCCGCCACGTGCTGGTGTCGCTGGGCGAGCGCGGGGCGATCCTGGCCGGCGCGGACGGCGACCAGCGGTTCGCGCCGCTGCGGGTGCCCCCGGGCAGCGGCGTCGGCGCGGGTGACGCGATGGTGGCGGGCGTGGTGGTCGGTCTCATCCGGGGCTGGCCGCTGCCCGAGGCGGTACGGCTGGGGGTGGCCGCCAGCGCCGCGATGCTGCTCACCCCGGGCACCGCGGTCTGCACGCGGGGCGACGTCGAGCGCCTCTTCGCGCAGACCGCAGAGCCGGCGGCCGCGGACCTGATCCCCGGACGGTCATGATGGCGGCCCCTGCGGCGTCGTCGGTGGTCGTGGTCGGCGTGGACGGGTCGCCCACCGCGGCGCAGGCCGCGCTGTGGGCCCGCGACGAGGCGCTCAGCCGAGACATCCCGCTGCGCCTGGTGTCGGTGGCCGAGCCCGCCGACCCCCGCCGGGGCGCGGACCCGGTGGCGCGGG
>CAYXOM010000394.1:0-10005 GCA_964466565.1 uncultured Mycobacterium sp. | reverse complement strand
GCGATCCGCTTGACCTCCTCGCGGTCGGCCCGGAAGACCACCCGTCGTTGCAGGATCGAGGTGGAGTTGTAGAAGTGGACGATCGCGTTCGGCGCGCCGCGACATGCCAGGAACGTGCGCTCGATCAGTTCGGGCCGGCACTGGGTGAGCACCTGGATGGTGACGTCGTCGGGGATCAGGCCCTCCTCGACGATCTCCCGAACGAAATCGAAATCGGTCTGGCTGGCGGAGGGGAAGCCGACCTCGATCTCCTTGTAGCCCATCCGGACCAACAACTCGAACATCCGGCGTTTGCGGGCCGGACTCATCGGGTCGATCAGGGCCTGGTTGCCGTCGCGCAGGTCGACCGCGCACCACAGCGGCGCGTGCGCGATCACCGTGTCGGGCCAGGTCCGGTCGGGCAGCGTGACTGCCTCGACCTCCTCGGCGAACGGGCGGTAGCGCCCGACCGGCATCGCCGAGCCGCGCTGGGCGTTCCACGCCGGCTGGTCGGGGCGGGGCGGACCGGACGGCGTGCGGATGGTGCGCGCGGCGACGTAGGCGTCGACGGACTCGAACGCCTCGTTGGAGTGGCTGATCACGATTTCGCTCCGGGAAGTGTCGAAGGGACTTCAGACCGGCGCGTCGCGAACACCCGCGACGGGAGGCCGGTCTGGATCAGACCCCGTCGCGGCGTCCGAGAAGGAGCTCGCGCAGCACGCGGCAACTGTACCCCGGCACAGCCGCCACACCTAGCCGGGACCGCCGCCCGCGGATCGCCCCGGCCGCCAGGGCCTGCCCCAACCGTCGCCGAAGGCGACCTCGTCCAGTTCCCGCCGCACCCGTGGGCGGGCGTCGCGCTCGGCGATCTGTTCACTCACGGCGGCGTAGTCCCCGAGTGTGCCGACCGCGATGACCATCAGCGGGCGCACCTGCGGCGGAATCGTGAAGGCCGCCCGCGCCCCCTCGGCGTCGAACCCGGCCATCGGGTGGGTGACCAGGCCCCGGGAGACCGCCTCGATCGCCAGGTTCGCCGCGGCGGCGCCAGCGTCGACGGCGCCGTAGATCGCGGTCGTGGCATCCTCGCCCTCGTCGGCACAGATCAGGATCAGCGCCCCGGCCGCGGCGGCATAGCCGTTGCCCCGGTTGAGCAGGCCCGCCAGCCGCTCGAACGTCTTCTGGCCGCGCTCCCCGACGACGAACCGGACCGGCTGGCGCCCGCCCCAGGTCGCCGCCCAGCGCGCCGCCTCCAGCAGCCCGGTCAGCTGTCCGGCGTCGGGCACCGAGGCCGGGTCGAACGCCCGGGGGCTCCAGCGGTCGGCGATCGGGGGATGGATCGGTACCCGGGTGCGCGCGCGCCGTTGGGCGGGTTGCTCGGCCATCACGACGCAGGCTACCGGCGATATCGCGCCCGACCCGGCCGCGGTGTCGCCGTCTATCCTCTGAGGGGCCGCGGCGGGGCTGTTCCCAGGGACGTGGCGTGCTGGAAGAGAGGGCGAACAGTGGCGCTCGTCGTGCAGAAGTACGGCGGATCCTCGGTGGCCGACGCCGAACGGATCCGCCGGGTCGCCGGGCGCATCGTCGAGACCAAACGCCAGGGCAACGACGTGGTGGTGGTGGTCTCGGCGATGGGCGACACCACCGACGAACTCTTGGAACTGGCCGGGCAGGTGTGTCCGGTCCCGCCGCCGCGCGAACTCGACATGCTGCTGACCGCCGGCGAGCGGATCTCCAACGCGCTGGTGGCCATGGCCATCGAATCCCTGGGTGCGCAGGCCCGTTCGTTCACCGGTTCGCAGGCGGGGGTGATCACCACCGGAACCCACGGCAACGCCAAGATCATCGACGTCACCCCCGGGCGCCTGCGCTCGGCGCTCGACGAGGACCAGATCGTCCTGGTCGCCGGGTTCCAGGGCGTCAGCCAGGACAGTAAGGACGTGACCACGTTGGGCCGCGGCGGTTCGGACACCACCGCGGTGGCATTGGCCGCGGCGCTGGGTGCCGACGTGTGCGAGATCTACACCGACGTCGACGGGGTTTTCACCGCCGACCCGCGCATCGTCCCCAATGCCCGGCACCTGAATACCGTCACCTTCGAGGAGATGCTCGAGATGGCGGCCTGCGGCGCCAAGGTGCTGATGCTGCGCTGCGTGGAATACGCCCGGCGCTACCACGTTCCCATCCACGTCCGGTCGTCGTACTCCGACCGACCGGGCACGTTCGTCACCGGATCAATCGAGGACAACCCCATGGAAGACGCCATCCTGACCGGAGTCGCCCACGACCGCAGCGAGGCCAAGGTCACCGTCGTCGGCGTGCCGGACGTTCCCGGCTATGCCGCCAAGGTCTTCCGTGCCGTGGCCGACGCCGACGTGAACATCGACATGGTTCTGCAGAACATCTCCAAGGTCGAGGACGGCAAGACCGACATCACCTTCACCTGCTCGCGCGACTGCGCGCCGCGCGCGGTGGACAAACTCGACTCCCTCAAGGAGGAGATCGGGTTCACCGACGTGCTCTACGACGACCACATCGGGAAGGTGTCGCTGATCGGCGCGGGTATGCGCAGCCACCCCGGGGTGACGGCCACCTTCTGCGAGGCGCTGGCGCGGGTGGGGATCAACATCGACCTGATCTCCACCTCGGAGATCCGGATCTCGGTGCTCATCAAGGACTCTGAACTGGACAAGGCGGTGTCGGCACTGCACGAGGCCTTCGACCTCGGCGGCGACGAGCAGGCCGTGGTCTACGCCGGGACGGGCCGTTAGATGGTGTCCATCGGCGTGGTCGGCGCCACCGGGCAGGTGGGCGTCGTGATGCGAAAGCTTCTGGAGGAGCGGGACTTTCCCGCAAAAGATGTTCGATTCTTCGCATCCGCCAGATCCCGTGGCCGAACACTTGATTTCCGCGGTCGGCAGATCGAGGTGGAGGACGCCGAAACCGCCGACCCGACCGGTCTGGACATCGCCCTGTTCTCCGCCGGTGCCGCGGTGTCACGGGTGCAGGCGCCGCGGTTCGCCGCGGCCGGAGTGACCGTGATCGACAACTCCTCGGCCTGGCGCAAGGATCCCGAGGTTCCGCTGGTGGTCAGCGAGGTCAACTTCGATCGTGACGTGCGCGGCAGGACGCTGTCCAAGGGCATCGTCGCCAACCCGAACTGCACCACCATGGCGGCGATGCCCGTGTTGCGGCCGCTGCACAACGAGGCCGGACTCGTCCGGATGATCGCCTCCACCTACCAGGCGGTGTCCGGCAGCGGCCTGGCAGGGGTCGAGGAACTCGCCGGTCAGGTGCGCGCCGCCGCCGACCGCGCCGAGGCCCTGGTGTACGACGGAGCCGCGCTCGACCTGCCCGCCCCGGCCACCTACGTCGCCCCCATCGCTTTCAACGTGATCCCCCTGGCCGGAAGCCTGGCCGACGACGGATCGGGGGAGACCGACGAGGACCAGAAGTTGCGGCACGAGAGCCGCAAGATCTTGGGCATCCCGGATCTGGCGGTCAGCGGGACCTGTGTGCGGGTGCCGGTCTTCACCGGTCATTCGCTGTCGATCAACGCCGAGTTCGCCCGGCCGCTGACCGTCGGCCGGGCCCGGGAGATCCTCGCCGGTGCACCCGGGGTCAGGCTGGTCGACGTGCCGACCCCGCTGGCCGCCGCCGGCTCAGACGAGTCGCTCGTGGGCCGGATCCGCTGCGATCCCGGGGTGCCGGGCGGTCGCGGTCTGGCGCTGTTCGTCTCCGGCGACAACCTGCGCAAGGGCGCGGCCCTCAACACCATCCAGATCGCGGAATTGCTTGTCGGCTGATTCATCGGGCGGCCCGCGATCGGCACCGTGAGACCACCACCGGAGAGTGGGGAGGTGGCATGATCGCGGGCATGGGAATCGAGGCGATCTACACCGCGGAGTCGACGGCGACCGGGGGCGGGCGTGACGGCCACGTCCGCTCCTCCGACGGTCTTCTGGACCTGGACACCAGGCCGCCGCGCGAGATGGGCGGCAGCGGCGAGGGGGTCAACCCCGAACTGCTGTTCTCCGCCGGCTACGCGGCCTGCTTCCTGGGGGCGCTGCGACTCGTCGCCGGCAACGAGGGGGTTCGCCTCGACGACGCCACCGGCGTCACCGTGCGGGTCGGGATCGGCAAGGACCAGACCAGCTACGGACTGAGCACCGAGATCATCGGCTACCTTCCGGGGCTCGATCGCGGTGCGGCCGAGGCGCTGATGGCCAAGGCCAACCAGGTCTGCCCGTACTCCAAGGCGACCCGCGGAAACGTCGAGACCACCGTGGTGACCAAGGTCTGAGGCTGAGCCGCGCTCGTTGCCGAGGCTTGCGCCTCACTGGTGTTTGTGCGCCTGCTCCAGCAGGAAACGGTCGAGGTTGACCAGAGCGTCCCCGGGACCGCCGGTGAAGGCGGCGAGTTTCATGTAGTCGACGATGCCGCGGAAGAGCACCAGCTCCTCGCGCTGTTCGGCGATGAACCACTGCAGCATGTTGAACGTGTTGAAGTCCTTGCGGTCGAGGGCGAGCCCGGCCAGCGCATCGATCTGCTCGGTCACCTTCTTCTCGTGGGCGTAGGCCGCACTGACGACCCCGACCAGGCTCTCGTACTCCGTTGGCGGGGCCGGGATCGGTTGCAGGCGCACACTCGCGCCGGCTTCGACCAGGTGGTCCACCAACCGGTTGCGGTGCTCGAGTTCCTCGCCGACGTGGCTGCGGAAGAACGCCGAGGCGCCCGGGAGGCCCCGATCCTCCGACCACATACTCATCTGCAGGTACACCTGGCTGGCGTACGCCTCGCTGGTGATCTGGTCATTGAGGGGGGCGACGAGTTCGTCGTGGATCATAGCTCTCCTCGGGGTTGGTCGGCCTTGAACTTTGGGTTACCTTAGTAAGGACCGGCTTACCTTATATTGCCGTCGGGCGGGGAGGACGCAATTGGTGAAGCCTGAGTCCCCAACCCCGGCTGAGCGGGTGCGCACTGTGCTGGAACGCCCGGCCGAAATCCAGGTCGTGGTCCGGGCCGATCAGCCCGTGGGCTGTCAGTTTCACCATTTGCTCCGGGACGGCAGGGTCGCGCTGATCGTGGCGGAGAGCTGCGGAGCGGCGGGAGGGGGCCGTGGCGTCCTCGAGGTCCTCGACCGGTCACCCACTCCAGACACCGACGCGATGCGTGCCCTGGTCTGGGTCTTCGGCAGGCTTCGGGTAGCTCAGCCCGCAGAGCTCGGCGCGACCCTCGACCTCATCGCTGCGAGCCGGGCCGACCCGGCACTGCTCGACGTGGGCCACGGCTCTGTCCTGGTGTTCCTCCAGACTGATGCGATCGTGTACGCCGACGCCGCCGGAGCAGGGTGCGTCGAGGTCGGCGACTTACTCGCCGCCCCTTCCGACCCGTTCGGCCAGACCGAGGCGGCGTGGCTGCGGTATCTGCACCGCGACCATCCCGAGATGATCGAACGACTTCGCTTTCGGCTGCCCCCGGGCAGGCGCCGGGGTCGGGTCATTCTGTTGGGACTGGACCGGAGCGGACTGCTGGTGCGGGTCGAGGGACCGAACGGCCGCAGCGATGTGCGGGTGCCCTTCCTCACGCCGGCGGTCGATGACGTGATCCTGGGTCGGGCGCTGCGATCGCTGATGAGTTGTCCGTTCAGCAACGGATTCGGTGCTGGACCGCGCTGACTTGCCGCTACTCCCAGGTGTGCACCGGCGCGTTGGAGTGCATCAGGTCGCAGTAGCGCCGCAACATCTCCGCCAGCGCCTCGCGCCGTTGCATGCCGGCCGCCTCGAGTTCGCCCACACAGGCGACCTGCCAGGCCGCCCCGTTACGTCCGGAGGTGGCGCGGCCCTCGATCACCCCGAGGTAGCGGTCGCGGACCTCGCCGGCGACGCCCCAGCGCCGCAGCCCCTCCTCGGCCATCGGCAGCAGTCGGCGCAGCACCAACTCGTCGGGAGTGACCTCGCCGAGGCCCGGCCAGTACAGCCGCGCGACCATGCCGTCGCGGGCCGCCGCGAGGAAATTATCCCGAGCCGTCGCGAAGCTCATCCTGGTCCACAGCGGCCGCTCCTCCTCGGAGAGCGTTCGCAGCAGGCCGTAGTAGAAGGCGGCGTTGGCCATCATGTCGACCACCGTCGGACCGGCCGGCAGCACCCGGTTCTCGACCCGCAGGTGCGGCCGGCCGCCGACGACGTCGTACACCGGCCGGTTCCAGCGGTAGACCGTGCCGTTGTGCAGCCGCAGTTCGGGCAGTCCGGGGGTGCGTCCCGCGGCGAGTTCGGCCGCTGGGTCCTCCGGCGAGACCTCCGGCAGCAGGGACGGGAAGTAGCGCACGTTCTCCTCGAACAGGTCGAAGATCGAGGTGATCCAGCGTTCGCCGAACCAGACCCGCGGCCGGACCCCCTGTGCCTTCAGTTCGTCGGGCCGGGTGTCGGTGGCCTGGGCGAACAGCTCGATGCGGGTCTCGGCCCACAGCCGGCGGCCGAAAAAGAACGGCGAGTTGGCCCCCAGTGCGAGCTGCGGGCCGGCGATCACCTGAGCGGCGTTCCAGTTGCTGGCGAACCCGGCCGGAGAGACCTGCAGGTGCAGTTGAGCACTCGTGCAGGCCGATTCGGGGGCGATTGACTCCGAGTACATGTTCAGCCGTTCGGCGCCGGAGATGTCGATGTGGATATCCTCCCCGCGCGCGGTGAAGATCGAGTCGTTGAGGGCCTGGTAGCGCATCGACGGGCTCATCCAGCTGCCGGTCAGATGTTCGGGCATCAGGGTCGGCAGGATTCCGATCATCACGATGTGGGCGCCGTCGGTGACCGCTCGCGCCTCAGCGGCGTTGAGGCTGGCCCGGATCTCGGACTCGAGGTCAAGGGCGGCCCGCCCGGGCAGCGGTCGCGGCGGAAGGTTGAGTTCGATGTTGTAGGCGCCGAGTTCGGTCTGATACGCGGGATCGGCGATGGAGGCCAGCACCGCGGTGTTGGACATCGCCGGCTGGTACCCGGCATCGACGAGATTGAACTCGATCTCCATCCCGGTCAGCGGGCGGTCGGACTCGAAGCTGGACTCCGCCAGCATCGTTTCGAACACGTCGAGGCACAGCTGAACCTTCCGGCGGTACTCCTGTCGCTGCGCCCGACTGAAGCTGGCGTGCCGGATCTCCTCGCCCACCTCGACGATGCAACCCGCTTCGGTACCGCCACGCAAGAGCGCGCTCCCGTCCGGGATTTCGGCTGTACCGCAGCTTCCGTGGTGGCAGACTGCCAGAGCAGTTCACATCGCGCCGCATCCCGAGGAGCACCGATGCCAGACTTCGTCGCCTCGATAGACCAGGGCACCACCAGCACACGCTGCATGATCTTCGACCACGAGGGCGTCGAGATCGGCCGCAATCAACTTGAGCACCAGCAGATTCTGCCGCGGGCCGGCTGGGTGGAGCACAGTCCGGTGGAGATATGGGAGCGCACCCAGACGGTGGTCCGTTCCGCCCTCGATTCCACTAGGCTCTCAGCGTCCGACGTCGCGGCCCTGGGCATCACCAACCAGCGGGAGACCACACTGGTGTGGAACCGCTCAACGGGTCGTCCGTACCACAACGCCATCGTCTGGCAGGACACCCGCACCGACCATATCGCCGCAGCTCTGGACCGCGACGGACGCGGGGACATCATCCGCCGCAAGGCCGGACTGCCTCCGGCGACTTACTTCTCCGGCGGCAAGCTCCAGTGGCTGCTGGACAACGTCGACGGCCTTCGCGCCGACGCCGAACGCGGCGATGCCCTGTTCGGCACGCCCGACACCTGGGTGCTGTGGAACCTCACCGGCGGGGCGGGCGGCGGCGTGCACATCACCGACGTCACCAATGCCAGCCGCACCATGCTGATGAACCTCGAGACCCTGGACTGGGATGACGAACTGCTCGGTTTCTTCGGGATTCCCCGGTCGATGCTGCCGCAGATCCGTCCGTCGTCGTCACCGCAGCCCTATGGGATGACGCTGGCCGGAGGTCCGGTGGGCGGCGAGGTGCCGGTGACCGCCAGCCTCGGGGACCAGCAGGCAGCCATGGTCGGTCAGGTCTGCCTCAAGCCGGGAGAGGCCAAGAATACCTACGGAACCGGAAACTTTTTGCTGCTCAACACCGGCGAGAAGATCGTCCGCAGCGACAACGGGCTGCTGACGACGCTGTGCTACCAGTTCGCTGACGCGAAACCGGTTTACGCACTGGAGGGTTCGATCGCGGTGACAGGGTCGGCCGTGCAGTGGCTGCGCGACCAGTTGGGGATCATCAGCGGTGCGGCGGACAGCGAGACGCTCGCCTCGCAGGTCGCCGACAACGGCGGGGTGTACTTCGTCCCCGCCTTCTCCGGCCTGTTCGCGCCGCACTGGCGGTCGGATGCCCGCGGCGCCATCGTGGGCCTGTCCCGGTTCAACTCCAACGCCCACATCGCCCGGGCCACCCTCGAAGCGATCTGCTACCAGAGCCGTGACGTCGTCGACGCGATGGCCGCCGACTCCGGGGTCCGGCTCGAGGTGCTCAAGGTCGACGGCGGGGTCACCCTGAACGAACTGTGCATGCAGATCCAGGCGGACGTGCTCGGGGTGGACGTGGTGCGACCCAAGGTCCCCGAGACCACCGCTCTGGGGGCGGCCTACGCCGCGGGCCTGGCGGTCGGTTTCTGGTCGGACCCCGAGGACCTGCGGGCCAACTGGCACGAGGACCGCCGCTGGACCCCGCAGTGGACCGAGCAGCAGCGGGAGGCCGGATATGCCGGTTGGCAAAAGGCGGTCCAACGCACCCTCGACTGGGTGGAGGTCTGAACCCGGCCCCGGTAGCCGTGGCCGAATCGGGCCGGTGCTGTCACAGTGGAGGCATGACTGAGCTAACCGCCGACCCGGCGAATCTGCCGACCACCGACCCGTCGGACCCCGCCGATGCCGCCACCTTCCACCTGCGGGGCAACTACGCGCCGGTGCCCGACGAACTGACCACCTACGATCTGCCCGTCATCGGGGCGATCCCCGCAGAGTTGGACGGGTGGTACCTGCGTAACGGCGCCAACCCGCGTACCCCTACCGGGCACTGGTTCCTCGGCGACGGGATGATCCACGGCGTCCGCATCGAGAACGGCGCCGCCAAGTGGTACCGCAACCGCTGGGTGCGCACCGAGAGCTTCGACAATCCGTTCGGGGTGTACAACCCCGACGGCACCCGCAACCTGCGCTCGTCGGTCGCCAACACCCATGTGGTCAACCATGCCGGGAAGACCCTGGCTCTGGTGGAGTCCTCGCTGCCGTACCAGATCACCAACGACCTGCAGACCGTCGGCTGCTACGACTTCGACGGCAAGCTCAACGATTCGATGACGGCTCATCCCAAGATCTGCCCGACCACCGGGGAACTGCACTTCTTCGGCTACGGCAACCTGTTCGCGCCACACGTCAGCTACCACCGGGTCGACGCCGACGGCGTGCTGACCGTCAACCGGCCCGTCGAGGTCCCGGCTCTGACGATGATGCACGACTTCGCGATGACCTCCGAGCACGTGATCTTCATGGACCTGCCGATCGTCTTCAACCTCGACCTCGCGATCAACGGCAAGGGCGACATGCCCTTCCGCTGGGACGATGACTATGGCGCGCGGCTCGGGGTGCTGCGCCGCGACGACCCGTTCGGGCAGATCCGCTGGTTCGACATCGACCCCTGCTACGTCTTCCACGTCGCCAATGCCTACGTCGACGGCGACTCGATCGTGCTGCAGGCGGTTCGGTACCCGGAGCTGTGGCGCGACTCCGGTGGCTTCGGTGCCAGCGGCGTCCTGTGGAGCTGGATCCTGGATCTGCGCTCCGGGACCGTGACCGAGCGGCAACTCGACGACCGGACGGTGGAGTTCCCGCGCATCGACGACCGGCTTGCCGGCCTGCCCGCCCGCTACGCGATCTCGGTCGGGGACGCCTGCCTGGTGCGCTACGACCTGACCACCGGGGCGGCCGTCGAGCACAGCTTCGGTTCCCCGGACGCCCCGGGCGGACCGGGAAACCGAAGCT
>CAYXOM010000393.1:0-1847 GCA_964466565.1 uncultured Mycobacterium sp. | reverse complement strand
ACGCCCGGGCCGCCGAGCTTGGTCGTACCCAGCGGTGCGAACACCGCTCCGGCGAAACAGATCAGTGCCCCGACGGGCCGGGCAACCTGCGCGACGCACTGGCCGTGGCCGCCAGTCCGCTCGGCACCGGCGCCGGGGCACTGATCTGTTTCGCCGGAGCGGTGTTCGCACCGCTGGGTACGACCAAGCTCGGCGGCCCGGGCGTCTTCGGCCCGGCGCCCGCGCTGGGCACCGTGTCCGGCGGGCGGTTCACACTGACCGGGGCCAAACGCCGCCCGCATCTCGGTGCGGTGCCCGCGCCGCCCCGGGTGGACATCGTCCCCGCCTACCCGGGCGCCGACGCCGCCGCCTTCGAGGCCTTTCGGGCCGCCGGCGCGCGCGGCATCGTCGTCGAGGCGGTGGGCTCGGGCAACGCGGGGGCGGCGGTGATCGAGGCGGTGGCGGGCGCGTGCGCCGCCGGTATCGCCGTGGCCGTCACCACTCGGGTCCCGGGCGGGCGCGTGGCCGCGGCCTACGGACCCGGCCGTGACCTCTGCGAAGCCGGTGCGGTGATGGTGCCGGGCCTGCGGGCCGGACAGGCCCGGGTCCTGATGATGGCCGCCCTCGGCGCCGGGCTAGGCGTCGTGGACGTCATCGGACGCTGGGGCGGCTGACGGTCAGTCGTCGGAATCGGGCCAGTCCAGGCTGTCCAGGGGGTCGGCCGGGGACAGGTCGGCCGAATCGGTAACGAAGGTCCGCATCGGGCCGGGACCGCTGCGACGGGTCTCGAACCGGACGCTGACCACACCGTGACCGGCGCCCTGGACCCAGCCGTGCCCGAAATCGGGGTGGGTGACGTCGTCGCCGATCCGCCACCCCGTCACCTCCTCGGTGGCCGGAGCCGACACGTCGCCCGCGCTGTCGGGACCGGGCTGCTCCAGTTCGGGGAACAGCGATTCCTGCCGGACAGCGCTGAGGCCGGAGAAACCCACCCCCAGCAGCCGGATCGGTCCGACCTCGCGCGGATCCAGCAGTAGCCTGCGCGCAGCGGCGGTCAGGACGCCGACATCCGCGGTGGCGTAGGGAAGCGTCGCCGACCGGGTCATGGTCGACATGTCAGACGTGCGGAGCTTCACCGTCACCGTCCGTGCGGCCCGCCCGTCTCGGCTCAGCCGGCGATGGGCGTGCTCGGTGATCCGGCCGGCAGCGCTCCGCAACTGGTCGATGCCGGTGAGGTCGGTACCGAAGGTCGATTCGGCGCTGATCTGCTTGGCCCCGGCGCGTTCGGCGACCGGGCGCTCGTCGATCCCACGGGCCAGCCGGTGCAGCGCCGGGCCCGCCGCGGCGCCCAGGATGGCGGCGGCCTCGGCCTCGGTCAGGGCCCCGAACTGCCCGACGGTCTCGATGCCGAGCCGGTGCAGCCTCTCCTCGGCGACCGGGCCGATCCCCCACAGCCGGCGCACCGGCAGGGCCTCGAGCAGGCCCGGCTCCTCGTCGCGGCCTACCACCCGCACCCCGTCGGGTTTGGCCAGCTCCGAGGCGATCTTGGCGATCTGCTTACCCGACCCCGCGCCCACCGACGCCACCAGGCCGGTCTGCTCGAAGATCCGGCGGCGAAGCTCCGCGCAGAAGGCCTGCACCTGCTGGGCCCCGGCCCCGGCCAGATCGTCGGGTTCGGCGAAGGCCTCGTCGAAGGAGAGTTGTTCGAGCACCGGCACGACGTCGCGCACCGTGGCCAGAACCCGGCGGCTGGCGGCGCCGTAGACCGTTCCGCGCGGCGGCAGGACGACCGCCCCCGCCCCGACCAGCCGGCGCGCCTGATGGACCGGCATCGCCGAACGGGCGCCGAAGGCCCGCGCCTCGTAGCT
>CAYXOM010000392.1:0-6096 GCA_964466565.1 uncultured Mycobacterium sp. | reverse complement strand
TCGGCGCCGCAGCCGTCCGACGCCGCGCCCACCGAGAAGATGCGGGTGTTCGGGTCGACCGTGGACTCCTACGCAGAGCCGCCGATCCCGCATCGGAGTCCGCTCAACGCCGAAGCCGATCGCGTATCGCTGCGCGGCACCGTCGCGACCCTCTCGGCGATGGGAATCGCGCTGACCGCAGTCGGTGCCGCAACATTCCTGCTGGCCGCGGGTGAGGCGACTGCCGCGTGGGTCGCCTTCGCAATGGCGGCGGGCGCGGCACTTGTCATGCCCGCCACGACCGTCGCGTTCACTCGCAAGCTCGACGCGGCCACGTCACGGGTTCCGCCACCAACGTGACGCGTCTGACACGTGCCGCCGACCGCGCAGGCGCTCAGTGGTGGCCGTTGGGCCCCCCGCGCCCGTTGCCCGAGCCGTTGACCGAGCCGTTGCCGTTATGGCCGTTGCCGTTATGGCCGTTGCCGTTGTGCTCGCCCACCTGGTATTCCTTGAGTGCGGTGAGGGCGCGCTGCTCGGAGCCGTGGGTGGCCTCATTGAGAGCGAGGTCCTCGACGGCCGAGTCGGCCGTGAGGAAACTGCCCCGGCCGGGCCGGCCTGCCGAACCCAGCTTGTTCATCCGCTTGGGCAGGGCCGCTCCCTGATACTCCAGCGGGATGGCGTGCCCGTGCTCGTCGACCGGGCCCAGTGGCTGGTGCAGCTCGATGTAGGCACCGTGCGGCAGCCGTTTGATGATCCCCGTCTCGATCCCGTGTGCGAGCACCTCGCGGTCGCTGCGCTGCAGGGACACCGCCCACCGGTAGGTGACGAAGAACACGATCGGCGGGAGGATCAGCATGCCGATCCGGCCCATCCAGGTGGTCGCGTTCAGCGATATGTGGAACTTGTAGGCGATGATGTCGTTCATCGCGCTGTAGGTCAGAAGCATCCAGAAGGCGATCGCCGCCGCGCCGATCCCGGTCCGCACCGGCACGTCACGCGGGCGCTGCAGCAGGTTGTGGTGCGCGTCGTCGCCGGTGACCTTCTTCTCGATCCAAGGATAGGCCATCAGGACGAGGAAGATGACGCCCAGCAGCACCGCCACCCAGACCGCGGAAGGGATGGTGTGGTTGCCGATGTAGATCTCCCACGGCGGGAAGAGCCGGATCAGGCCATCGGTCCACATCATGTAGAAGTCGGGCTGGGAGCCGGCGGACACCTGGGACGGCTTGTAGGGCCCGAGCTGCCAGATCGGGTTGATCTGCAGCAGACCTCCCATCAGACCCAGGATGCCGACGACCATCGCGAAGAATGCCCCGGACTTGACCGCGAACACCGGCATGACCCGCACGCCGACGACGTTGGTCTCGGTGCGTCCTGGGCCGGGGAACTGGGTGTGCTTCTGGAACCACACCAGGGCCAGGTGGACCCCGATGAGGGCCAGCATGATGCCCGGGAAGATCAGGATGTGCAGGGCGTAGAGCCGGGGCAGCAGGATGGTGCCCGGGAAGTCGCCGCCGAACAGCGCCCAGTGCATCCAGGTGCCGATGACCGGTAGGCCCAGGGTGATCGAGGAGAGCGCGGCCCGCACGCCGGTGCCCGAGAGCAGGTCGTCGGGCAGCGAGTAGCCGAAGAAGCCCTCGAACATGGCGAGGATCAGCAGCAGCGACCCGATCACCCAGTTGGCCTCGCGCGGGCGGCGGAAGGCCCCGGTGAAGAAGATCCGGGCCAGGTGCACCATGATCGCCGCGGCGAACAGCAGCGCCGCCCAGTGGTGGACCTGCCGGACGAACAGGCCGCCGCGCACCTCGAAGCTGATGTCCAGCGCCGTTTCGTAGGCCCGGGACATCCCGATGCCGCGCAGCGGCTGGTAGACGCCCTCGTAGGTGACGTGGGCCATGGAGGGGTCGAAGAACAGCGTCAGGTAGACCCCGGTGAGCAGCAGGACGATGAAGCTGTACATCGCGACTTCGCCCAGCAGGAACGACCAGTGGGTGGGAAAGACCTTGTTGAGTTGGCGCCGCAGGGCCGCCGAGGGGTGGTAACGCGAGTCAAGCGCGTCGGCTTGCTTCGCGAGTCGTTCGCCAGCTGTCATTGTCATGATCTGCGCTCCCAGAATGCAGGTCCGACGGGTTCGGCGAAATCGCCGTTAGCAACAAGATACCCGTCCTTGTCAATGGTGATCGGAAGCTGTGCCAAGGCCCTGGCCGCCGGCCCGAAGATCGGCTTGGCGAAGTGCAGGGCATCGAACTGCGACTGGTGGCAGGGGCACAGGATCCGGTAGGTCTGCTGCTCGTAGAGCGAGGACGGGCAGCCCAGGTGCGAGCAGACCTTGGTGTAGGCGAACAACTCGCCGAAGTTGAAGCTCTCCTGGCCCTGCCGCTTGACCACCCGCGGCATGTCGACGGGCTTGATCCGGATCAGCATCACCGGGTTGCGCACGCCCATCCCGATGTCGATGAGCCGTTTGTGCGACTCGTAGGTGGTGCCGTCGCCGTCGGTCTCCCGCCAGGGGAACACCGTCTCCATGCCACCGGCATCGATGTCCTCGGGGCGCATCCTGACGAACGGCGACTCGCCGGGCAGGCCAGTCGCCCGCGCCAGGTAGATGGTCTCCCCCCGGTAGCGCGGCGTCCAGTCCGAGGTCCACAGCACCGCCTTGAGCCCGTCCGCGGTGGGAACGACCGGCTTCCACGGGTTCTTGATGATGCCGCCGGCCGCCGCGACCAGGGTGCCCAGCCCGAAGGTGCCCAGACCGATGCCCAGCGACAGCCCGATCAGCTTGCGCCGCCTGAGCGTCGAGGATTCCAGCGCGTCGGCCAGGTTCGCCGCGGCCGTCTTCCGGTTCAAGTCCGAGGACGCCCCGTCGTGGCGCTCCTGGATGGAGATCTCCTCGGGGATGAATCGCTTCTGGTAGAGAACCGCCCCGATCCCGATGGACAGCACCGAGAGGCCGAAGGTGACGCCGTAGAGCGGGGTCGCCAGGTTGTACAGGAAGTTGCCCTCGGCGCCGAACGGCTGGTACTGCCAGGGCCAGAAGAGGAAGACCAGCAGCAGGGCCAGCCCGCACAGCCCGCCGAAGAGCAGCCAGGCCGCGACGCCCCGCTCGGCACGCTTCTCGGCCCGGGTGCCCTCCATCGGCCACCGGGGCTCTCGGAACACCGTCTCGACACCGTCGATGCGGCCGCCGAGGGCGACGAGTTCCTCGCGCGACATTCGCGCCAGTTGCTCGTCGGTCGGGGGGGTCACGTCGTCGTTCACGTCCGCACCCCGATCCACATCGCGGCCGCGATCGCGGCGACGATGCCCACGATCCAGATCGCCATGCCCTCCGACGCCGGGCCGAACCCGCCGAGGCCGTAGCCGCCGGGGTTGGGTGTGTCCGATGCGGCCTTGACGTAGGCGATGATGTCGCGCTTCTCCTCCGGCGAGAGCTGCCGGTCGGAGAACTTCGGCATGTTCTGCGGGCCGGTCACCATCGCGGTGTAGATCTGCGCGGGGGTGGCCGGGTCGAGGACGGGGGCGTACTTGCCCGAGGACAGCGCCCCGCCGCGGCCGGTGAAGTTGTGGCACGACGCGCAGTTGAGCCGGAAGAGGTCCCCGCCGCGGGCCACGTCGCTGCCGATGAGCGAGGCTTCGGAGATCTGGCCGTTGGCATCGCGCGGGACCAGGGGGCCGCCGCCGATGCTCTGGATGTAGGCGCCGAGCGCATCGGTCTGGGCCTCGTCGAAGTTCGGCGGCTTGCGCATGGCCTGGGCCTCGTTGCGCATCATCGGCATCCGGCCGGAGGACACCTGGAAGTAGACCGCGGCCTCGCCGGCCCCGATCAGGCTCGGCCCGCGGCCCTGGACCCCCTGCAGATTGGCCCCGTGGCAGGTGATGCAGGCGGTCTCGAAGATCTGCTGGCCGGTGCGCAGCAGTGCCGATTGCGACTCGTCGGCCACCGCGACCTGTGGGGATGGGGTCAGGATAGCGGCCAGCACGCCCGCGACGCCCAGCCCGAGCAGCAGCATCACCGCCCCGGTCAGCCGCCGGCGCAGGCGCCGGCGGGCCTTGTCGGTCATGCCCGACAGAAATGCCGATGTCGGGCGCCTTCTTCTTCTCATCTGCTCCGCTCTCATCGAATGAAGTAGATCGTGGCGAACAGGGCGATCCAGACGATGTCGACGAAGTGCCAGTAGTAGGACACGACGATCGCCGCCGTCGCCTGGGCGGGGGTGAACTTGCTCATCCGCGTGCGCATGAGCAGCAGCACGAACGCCACCAGGCCGCCGATCACGTGCAGGCCGTGGAAGCCGGTGGTCAGGTAGAACACGCTGCCGTAGGCGCTGCTGGAGATGGTGGTGCCCTCCTGGACCAGGTGCACGTACTCGTAGGCCTGGCCGAACACGAAGAAGGTGCCCATCGCGAGGGTGAGCGTGTACCACCGGCGCAGGCCGAACACATCGCCGCGCTCGGCGGCGAAGACGCCCATCTGGCAGGTGAACGACGACGCGATCAGCACCAGGGTCACCGGTACCGCCAGCGCCAGGTTCAGTTCGGTGGGCGGCGGCGGCCAGCTGCCGCCGGACTGGGCGCGCGCGGTGAAGTACATCGCGAACAGCCCGGCGAAGAACATCAACTCGCTGGACAGCCAGACGATGGTGCCGACACTGACCATGTTCGGCCGGTTGAGCGAATGAACGCGCGAGGTGATCGCGGTTCCGGAGGTCCCTACAGCGCTCGTCACAGTGCCAAGTATGACGCTTTGTAGTTGGCTGGGTACACCGAGGGGCGGAATTAGTCACAAACTGTTCCGCGGCGGCACCCGGCTGCCGGATCTTCCGCCCACCCGCCGGGCCCGCCGTGCGACGATCTGCCCGTGACATCGCCCGATTCCGGGACCGCCCCGGACCCCGTGGAGACCACATGGCCGCAGGTCCTGGGCCGGTCGACCACCGGGGAGGAACTCGCCGGGGGCCAGGCCGCCTGGGCCATGGACCAGATCATGACCGGGGCGGCGACTCCGGCGCAGATCGCCGCCTTCGGCGTGTCGATGACGATGAAGCGCCCGACCGCCGCCGAGGTCCGCGAACTGGCCGACACCATGCTCGGCTTCGCCCTGCGGGTGCCGACCGGGGTGATCGGCACCGACACCGTCGACGTGGTCGGCACCGGCGGCGACCGCGCCAATACGGTCAACCTGTCCACCATGGCGGCGGTCGTGGTGGCCGCCGCCGGTGTGCCGGTGGTCAAACACGGCAACCGGGCCGCCTCCTCGCGCAGCGGCGGCGCGGACATGCTCGAGGCGCTGGGGGTGCGCATCGACCTCGGCCCCGATCAGGTCGCCCGCTGCGTCGCCGAGGTCGGCATCGGTTTCTGCTTCGCCCCGGTGTTTCACCCCTCCTACAAGTTCGCCGGGCCGCCGCGCCGGGAGATCGGTGTGCCGACGGTCTTCAATCTTCTTGGGCCGCTGACGAATCCGGCGAGCCCGCGGGCGGGACTGATCGGATGTGCATTCGGCGACCTCGCCGAGGTGATGGCCGGGGTGTTCGCCGCCCGTGGGTCCAGTGCGCTGGTGGTGCACGGCGACGACGGACTCGACGAACTGACCACCACGACGACCAGCACCATCTGGCGGGTGCAGGCCGGCACCATCGACGTGCTGACCTTCGACCCGCTCGGCTTCGGGTTCCCGCGCGCCCGGGTCGCCGACCTGGTCGGGGGCGAGGCCCCGCGCAACGCCGCGGAGGCGCGCAGCGTGTTCGCCGGTGCCGCCGGCGCCGTGCGCGATGCCGTGGTACTCAACGCTGCGGGCGCGATGGTGGCCCACGCCGGGCTATCCAGCCACGCCGAATGGCTGCCCTCCTGGGAGGACGGCCTGGAGCGCGCGGCCCGGGC
The DNA here is from genome assembly GCA_964466565.1 of uncultured Mycobacterium sp. Taxonomy (GTDB): domain Bacteria; phylum Actinomycetota; class Actinomycetes; order Mycobacteriales; family Mycobacteriaceae; genus Mycobacterium. The sequence continues at coordinate 240 of CAYXOM010000392.1, read as the reverse complement.
CATCGACTCCGGCGCGGCGGAGCAACTCCTCGACCGCTGGGCGCGGTTCACCCAGGAGATCTGAGGCCGCCTCGCGCGCCGACCGGGCCTTGGCCGCCCAGCTCAGCCACGGTCCCGCGCCATGGATGGGAATGGCGAGATCGCCTGTGGTGGCAACGATCCGGACTCCCGGTCCGCCGAGCCAGCGCTCGACCAGGGCCGTCTCCTCGACCAGCGCCCCGCCCAGCGGGGCGGGGGCGG
>CAYXOM010000391.1:0-5648 GCA_964466565.1 uncultured Mycobacterium sp. | reverse complement strand
CGGCGGCGCCGCGCGGGCGGGGCTCGTGGGGGGGGGCCCGGTCGACGAGCCAGCGGCCCGCGCCCGAGCCGATCATCGCCGGCAGGAACACCAGCAGGGCGGTGAACGCCGAGAAGGTGGTGACCTCGGCGACCAGTCCTTCGGCGTAGAGGTTGGGGAAGACCCGCGACAGGGCCCAGACCACCGCACCGCTGAGCACCCCGGCAAGCAGCCCCGCCAGCAGCCAGCGCATCGCGAGGTCGCGGCGACGGTCGGGGTCCGGGTTCGCCCGGGCGTCGGCGATGCCGTCGAGCAGGCCCCACAGCAGGGCGAGCACGCCGAAGAGCACCACCAGCACGAGGCTGATCGGGCCCGCATTCGTCGGATAGGTGTTGATCAGGGTCCCCTGGACGAGCCTGAGCAACACCATTCCGGCCGCGAACACCAGTCCGCGCAGCAGCCACGTCGTCATGGGGGTTCAGCCTAGCGAGTAGCGTCGTCGACCGTGACACATTCCCAGCGCCGGGACCGGTTGGCCGCCGGGCTGGCCGCCGCGGGACTGGACGCCCTGGTGGTCAGTGATCTGGTCAACGTGCGCTACCTCGCGGGTTTCACCGGCTCGAACGCCGCCCTGATGGTCTTCGCCGACGGCCGGCCGGCGGTACTGGCCACCGACGCCCGGTACCGGGCACAGGCCGCCCGCCAGGCGCCCGACATCGAGGTCGTCATCGAGCGCGTCTGCGCTCGCCATCTGGTGCGCCGGGCTCTGGCCGACCGGGCGGCCCGGATCGGTTTCGAAAGCCACATCGTCACCGTCGACGGATTCGACGCGCTCGCCGGCGAACTGTCCGAGCACCCCGGCGCGGAGCTGATTCGCGCCGGCCGGGCGGTCGAGGCGCTCCGGGAGGTCAAGGATGCCGGTGAGCTGGCGCTGCTGCGGCTGGCCTGTGAGGTCGCCGACGCCGCACTGGCCGACCTCCTCGAGCAGGGCGGGCTGCGGGCCGGGCGCACCGAGCGCGAGGTGGCCCGCGACCTGGAGGCCGCGATGCTCGAGCACGGGGCCGACGGGCCGTCGTTCGAGACCATCGTCGCCGCGGGTCGGCACTCGGCGGTTCCGCACCACCGGCCCACCGACGCGGTCCTCGATCGCGGCGACCTCGTGAAGATCGACTTCGGAGCCCTCGTCGGCGGTTACCACTCGGACATGACCCGCACCTTCGTCCTGGACCCGCCGGCGGCCTGGCAGCGTGAGATTCACGATCTGGTGGCTGCCGCGCAGCGAGCCGGCCGGGAGGCGCTGGCGGCGGGGGCGGCCCTGTGCGAGGTGGACGCCGCGGCCCGGCAGGTGATCGACCGCGCCGGCTACGGCGAGAACTTCGGGCATGGACTCGGCCACGGGGTCGGACTGCAGATCCACGAAGCCCCGGGGATCAGCGCCGGCGCCGCCGGTACACTGCGGGCGGGCTCCGTGGTGACTGTCGAACCCGGTGTGTACCTGCCAGACCGCGGGGGCGTCCGGATCGAGGACACCGTGGCCGTCGGCGCGCGGGCCCCCGAGGTGCTGAGCGGGTTCCCCCGGAACCTGATCACCGTGTAGAACCACAGCTGAGGAGAACGACCCCGTGGCGACCACTGCCGACTTCAAGAACGGCCTCGTGCTCAACATCGACGGCCAGCTGTGGACGATCACCGAGTTCCAGCACGTCAAGCCGGGCAAAGGCCCGGCCTTCGTGCGCACCAAGCTCAAGAACGTGCTGTCCGGCAAGGTGGTGGACAAGACGTTCAACGCCGGGGTGAAGGTGGAGACGGCGACCGTGGACCGCCGCGACACCACCTACCTGTACCGCGACGGCGCCGACTTCGTGTTCATGGACAGCCAGGACTACGAGCAGCATCCGCTGGGCGAGTCCCTGGTCGGCGAGGACGCGCGGTTCCTGCTCGAGGGGATGCCGGTGCAGGTGGCCTTCCACAACGGCAGCCCGCTCTATATCGAACTGCCGGTGACCGTCGAACTCGAGGTCACCCACACCGAGCCGGGACTGCAGGGTGACCGTTCCAGCGCGGGCACCAAGCCGGCGACCCTGGAGACCGGCGCGGAGATCCAGGTGCCGCTGTTCATCAACACCGGGGACAAGCTCAAAGTCGACTCCCGCGACGGCAGCTACCTGGGCCGAGTGAATGCCTGAACCCCGGGCATGACCGCCCGAAAGCCCCCCGGTGGGCGTCACCAGGCCCGCAAGCGCGCGGTCGATCTGCTGTTCGAGGCCGAGGCGCGCGGACTGTCGCCGGGCGAGGTGGCGGCGGCGCGCTGCGAGCTGACCGAGGCCGACCCCGAGGTGACACCGCTGAACCCGTACACCGTCGTGGTGGCCCGCGGGGTCGGAGCGCACGCCGAGCACATCGACGAGCTGATCGGCGCGCACCTGCAGGGCTGGACGCTGGAGCGGCTGCCCGCGGTGGACCGGGCGATCCTGCGGGTCGCGGTCTGGGAACTGCTGCACGCCGACGACGTCCCGGCCCCGGTCGCCGTCGACGAGGCCGTCGAACTGGCCAAGGAGCTGTCCACCGACGACTCGCCGGGCTTCGTCAACGGGGTACTCGGCCAGGTGATGCTGGTGACCCCGCAGATCCGGGCCGCCGCAGCGGCACTGGCCGAATCGGTGGGGCCGGAACCGTCGGGCGAGCTGTGAGATCGGGCGAGGGCGATCAGAGAGGGAGCCGGGAAGCATGAGGGTGGACGCCGAGGAGCACTTCGCCGCCATGGCCGCTGTGTGGGACCGGCAGGCCGAGGCAATGGACACCGCGATGGGGCGCCACGGGACGGCCGCGCGATCGGCGCTGGCCGCCCGCGCCGGTCAGCGGGTCGTCGACATCGGGTGCGGCCCCGGCATGTCGGCGGTCGCGCTGGGCACCGAGGTCGGATCACAGGGCTGGGTGTCGGCGGTCGACGTGGTGGCCCAGATGGCCGATGCCGCCGGTCGCCGGATGGCCGCCGCCGGCGTAGCGGGGGAGGCCGTGACGGCCGACGCCGGCACCGCCGATCTCACCGCACTGGCCGGCCACGGCCGCCCGTTCGACGCGGCGCACTCCCGCTTCGGTCTGATGTTCTTCCCGGATCCGCACGCGGCACTGGCCAATATCGCCCGGGCGCTGGCTCCGGGTGCGCGGCTGGCGGCGTCGGTGTGGCAGCACATCGACCGCAATCCGTGGATGACGGTGCCGACCGCGGCCGCCACGCGGATTCTCGGGATCGACCCGCCCGCGCCGGCCGAGCCGGGTGCGCCCGGACCGTTCTCGATGGCCGACCCGCAGGCCACCGAGCGGCTGTTCGCCCGGGCCGGATTCACCGACGTCGCCATCGAATCGGTGGAGTCGCCGTTCCTGTTCGACGGCAACGGCCTCGACGCGGTGGAACGGGTGCTCACCGCGGGCCCGCTCGGCGGGCCGATGCTGGCCGCCGATGAGGCTCGACGCCGTGCCGCGGTTGAGGGCGTGGTCACCGCCCTGGAGCCCTACCGGGAACGGTCCGGCCTGGAGGTGCCGGCGGCGTCGTGGTGCATCACCGCGCGGCGCTGAGCGCCGGCCGGCGGGTGGATCGCGTCGTTCAGGCGCCCAGCGCCGCGTAGCTGCGCCGGACGAACCTCGGCTGCGTCGACTGCAGCCGGGCGACCGCGGTGTTGCCCGATACCGCCGCCGCGGCGGCAGTGAAGTCCGGGTAGTTCTGGATGAGGTAGATCAGGATCAGGCCGTTTTCGGGGTCGGCCTGCCACCAGGTGCCGAATGCGCCGGGCCAGCCGAAGGTGCCCGCCCCGCCGGGACCGTACAACGCGGCCGATCGCGCCGCATCGGTGACCACCGTCAGGTTGAGGCCGAATCCGCGTCCCACCCAGAACGGGGTTCCCAGGAAGGGGCGGCTGCGCTGTTCGGCGGTGAGCCGGTCGGTGCGCATCGCGGCCACCGACTCCTCGGTGAGCACCCGCACGTCCCCGACCGCGCCGCCGCCGAGCAGCATCCTGGCGAAGCTGAGGTAGTCGTCGACGGTGGACACCAGACCGCCGCCGCCCTGGCTGAACCGGGGTTCGGCGACGGCGATCGGTCCCATCGCGTCGCTGACCAGGCCCGCCTCCGAATCCAGCCGATACATCGTGGCGGCACGGCTCCGCTTGTCGGGGGAGATCCAGAAGCCGGTGTCGGCCATTCCCAGCGGCTGGAAGATCCGCTCGGCGAGCACGGTCTGCAGCGGTTTGCCTTCGATGCGGCTCAGGATGATCCCCAGCATCTCGGTGCCGTGGCCGTAGGTGAGCCGCTCGCCGGGCTGGTGGACCAACGGCAGGCCCGCGATCTCGGCGAGCCAGTCGTCGGCATCCTGACGCAGCGAGACCTGCGCGTAGGCCCGGCTGATCGGCCCGGTCACCGAGAACGCGTAGGCCAGCCCCCCGCGGTGGGTCATCAGATCCTCGATGGAGATCGGCCGATCCGCCGCCACCGTGTCGTCCAGCGGACCGGTGGGGTGCGTGAGCACGCGCAGGCCGGCCAGTTCCGGCAACCATCGGGTAACCGGGTCGGACAGGGCCAGGCGCCCCTCCTGAGCCAGTGCCAACGCCGCGGCGACCGTCACCGGCTTGGTCATCGACGCGATCCGGAAGATGGTGTCGCGTCGCATGGGCAGACCGCTGTCGATATCACGCTGCCCGATTTCGTTGACCTGCAACACTTCTCCGCGTTGCCACACGAGCGTCACCGCTCCGGAGATCAAACCGGCATCGACGGATTCGGCGATTGCAGACCGGTTGGCGGCAAGTCTCATCAGCGACGAGTCTATGTCGGCCGCCCTGCCCGGCGCGGGGTGCCGCGGCAGTCGGTGCGGGTGCTAGGGTGGCCCTCGATCGACATCCTTTAACGGCCGTCCCGAGAGGCGGAGAAGGAGGTTCGGTTTGGGCAACGCCGACCGGGAACTGATGTCCGCCGCGGACGTCGGGCGGACCGTTTCCCGCATCGCTCACCAGATCATCGAGAAGACCGCCCTCGACGGTGCGGACGCCCCACGGCTGGTGCTGCTGGGAATACCGACCCGGGGGGTCCACCTCGCCGCCCGGTTGGCGGACCGGATCGCGGAATTCGCCGGGGTGCGGGCCGGGTATGGCGCCCTCGACATCACCCTGTACCGCGACGACCTGAACTCCAAGCCGCCGCGGCCGCTGGCCGACACCACGATCCCGGCCGGCGGCGTCGACGACGCGCTGGTGATCCTGGTCGACGACGTCCTCTTCCACGGCCGGTCGGCGCGCTCCGCGCTGGACGCGCTGCGCGACGTCGGCCGGCCGCGGGCGGTGCAACTGGCGGTCCTGGTCGACCGGGGCCACCGGGAACTGCCGATCCGAGCGGATTACGTCGGCAAGAACGTCCCGACCTCGCTGGCCGAGACCGTGCAGGTGCGGCTGGCCGAGACCGACGGGCGCGACGCGGTCGTCATCGCCGGGGGAAAGCGATGACCGCGCGGCACCTGCTCTCGGCGGCCGACCTGTCGCGCGAGCAGGCCACCGCGATCCTCGATGACGCCGACCGGTTCCGACGGGCGCTGCTGGGCAGGGAGGTCAAGAAGCTGCCTACCCTGCGCGGACGGACCGTCGTCACGATGTTCTACGAGAACTCGACGCGCACCCGGGTGT
>CAYXOM010000390.1:0-1503 GCA_964466565.1 uncultured Mycobacterium sp. | reverse complement strand
CGACACGATCGCCGGGGCGCCCAACCCGGCGGCCAACCTGAGCCTCGGCGTCACCCACGCCCCGTACACCCGGGTGCTGGACCGCTTCGCCGCCGACGGTTACCAACTCGTCCTCGCCGGACACACCCACGGCGGGCAACTGTGCCTGCCGTTCTACGGCGCGCTGACCACAAACTGTGATCTCGACCGCACCCGGGCTCGTGGCGCCTCGCGCTGGGGGGCCCGCACCGCTCTGCACGTGTCGGCCGGCGTCGGCACCTCGCCGTTCGCGCCACTCCGGTTCTCCTGCCGGCCCGAGGCGACCCTGCTCACGCTGGTGGCGGCACCGACCGGAGGCCGCGACGCGGACCGCATCGAGGTGGGGTCCACCTCGACCGCCGCGGTCGGCTAGTCCGGCGTGGGCACCGGCGAGCCCCGCGGCTGGGTCGAAGAGGCCGTGCGGCTGATCGAGGCCGACACCCGGCGAAGCGCCGATACACACCTGCTTCGCTACCCCCTGCCCGCCCGATGGTGCGACACCGTCGACGTGGCCCTCTACCTCAAGGACGAGTCGACCCACATCACCGGCAGCCTCAAACACCGGCTGGCCCGTTCGCTGTTCCTCTACGGCCTGTGCAACGGCTGGATCACGGAGAACACCACCGTCGTCGAGGCGTCATCGGGGTCGACGGCGGTGTCTGAGGCCTACTTCGCCGATCTGCTGGGACTGCCGTTCGTCGCCGTCATGCCGGTGTCGACCAGTAAATCCAAGGTCGAGTTGATCGAATCACGCGGCGGCCGTTGTCATTTCGTCGAGCACGCCGCCGATGTCTACGCCGAGGCCCAGCGGATCGCCGAACGGCACGGTGGACACTTCCTGGACCAGTTCACCAATTCCGAGCGCGCCACCGACTGGCGCGGCAACAACAACATCGCCGAGTCGATCTACGCCCAGATGGCCGCCGAGCGGCACCCGATTCCAGAGTGGATCGTGGTCGGCGCCGGCACCGGCGGCACGAGCGCGACGATCGGCCGCTACATCCGCTACCGGCGCCACCGCACCCGGCTGTGCGTCGTGGACCCGGAGAACTCGGCGTTCTTCCCGGCTTACGCGCAGCGGCGCGACGACGTCGTCACGGGCGCGTCGTCACGGATCGAGGGGATCGGCCGCCCGCGGGTGGAGCCGTCGTTCCTGCCCGGCGTGATCGACCGGATGCTGCAGGTGCCCGACGCCGCCTCGGTGGCCGCCGCCCACCAGGTCTCCCGGGTGCTGGGCCGGCGGGTGGGCCCGTCGACGGGCACCAACGTCTGGGGCGCCTTCGGACTACTCGCCGAGATGGTCGGGGCCGGGGTCGGCGGCTCGGTGGTCACTCTGCTGTGCGACAGCGGCGACCGCTATACCGATACCTACTACGACGACGCCTGGCTTGCCGCCCACGGCCTGGATCCGGCGGCCCACACCGGTGCGCTCACCGACTTCGAGCGGCACTGTTCGTGGCCCGCGACGGCGAGCGCCGAGGTGCC
>CAYXOM010000389.1:0-2173 GCA_964466565.1 uncultured Mycobacterium sp. | reverse complement strand
TCACCACCGCGGCCACACCGCACTCGGCGGTCAACCACCCGTCAGCCGCGTACCTAACCTCTCAGGTCAGTACAACTAGCCGGCACCCAGGCGCGGGTTCGCGGCCGTCACGGTCTGGTTAGTTCTGTTTCGCTCGCCGCGAAGAAGCACGTCGCGATACTGGGAAACGAATCGGTGGCCTGCGTCGTTGCACTGCTGTGTCCGCGCTGACGGTGGACGGCGAGCGGGGGAGAACATCTTCCTGGCGTCGCCCACTAGAGTGGAACTTCAGGTGCGCGGTGACTACCGCCGCACCAGGTCACGGAAGCAGGTACAGGCGATGTTCGAGAGATTCACCGACCGTGCCCGCCGGGTGGTCGTCCTGGCCCAGGAAGAGGCCCGGATGCTCAACCACAACTACATCGGCACCGAGCACATCCTGCTGGGGCTGATCCACGAGGGCGAGGGTGTCGCGGCGAAGTCGCTGGAGTCCCTCGGCATCTCCCTGGAGGGCGTGCGCTCCCAGGTCGAGGAAATCATCGGACAGGGCCAGCAGGCGCCCTCGGGGCACATTCCGTTCACCCCGCGGGCCAAGAAGGTGCTCGAACTGAGCCTGCGCGAGGCGCTGCAACTGGGGCACAACTACATCGGCACCGAGCACATCCTGCTGGGCCTGATCCGCGAGGGCGAGGGTGTCGCAGCGCAGGTGCTGGTCAAGTTGGGCGCCGAACTGACCCGGGTCCGCCAGCAGGTGATCCAGCTGCTGTCCGGCTATCAGGGCAAGGAGACCGCCGGTGCCGGCCTCGGCGGCGAGTCGGGCAGCCCGTCGACCTCGCTGGTTCTCGACCAGTTCGGCCGCAACCTCACCGCCGCGGCGATGGAGGGCAAGCTCGATCCGGTCATCGGCCGCGAAAAGGAGATCGAGCGGGTGATGCAGGTGCTGTCCCGGCGCACCAAGAACAACCCGGTGCTCATCGGCGAGCCCGGGGTGGGCAAGACCGCTGTGGTCGAGGGCCTCGCCCAGGCGATCGTCAACGGCGAGGTCCCCGAGACGCTCAAGGACAAGCAGCTCTACACCCTCGACCTCGGCTCCCTGGTGGCCGGTAGCCGCTACCGCGGCGATTTCGAGGAGCGCCTCAAGAAGGTGCTCAAGGAGATCAACACCCGCGGCGACATCATCCTGTTCATCGACGAGTTGCACACCCTGGTGGGCGCCGGGGCCGCCGAGGGCGCCATCGACGCGGCCTCCATCCTCAAGCCCAAGCTGGCCCGGGGCGAGTTGCAGACGATCGGCGCGACCACCCTCGACGAGTACCGCAAGTACATCGAGAAGGACGCCGCACTGGAGCGACGCTTCCAACCGGTTCAGGTCGGAGAGCCCACGGTCGCCCACACGATTGAGATCCTCAAGGGCCTGCGCGACCGCTACGAGGCGCATCACCGCGTCTCGATCACCGATGCCGCCATGGTGGCCGCGGCCACGCTCGCCGACCGCTACATCAACGACCGGTTCCTGCCGGACAAGGCCATCGACCTGATCGACGAGGCCGGTGCCCGGATGCGGATCCGCCGGATGACCGCTCCGCCGGACCTGCGCGAGTTCGACGAGAGGATCGCCGACGCGCGCCGGGAGAAGGAGTCCGCCATCGACGCGCAGGACTTCGAGAAGGCGGCGTCGCTGCGCGACAAGGAGAAGCAACTCGTGGCCCAGCGTGCCGAGCGGGAGAAGCAGTGGCGCGCCGGTGATCTCGACGTCGTGGCCGAGGTCGACGACGAGCAGATCGCCGAGGTCCTGGGCAACTGGACGGGCATTCCGGTGTTCAAGCTCACCGAGGAGGAGACCACCCGGTTGCTCCGCATGGAGGACGAGCTGCACAAGCGGATCATCGGCCAGGAGGACGCGGTCAAGGCCGTCTCCAAGGCGATCCGCCGCACCCGCGCGGGCCTCAAAGACCCCAAGCGCCCGTCCGGGTCGTTCATCTTCGCCGGCCCGTCCGGGGTCGGGAAGACCGAATTGTCCAAGGCGCTGGCCGAGTTCCTGTTCGGGGACGACGACGCGCTGATCCAGATCGACATGGGCGAGTTCCACGACCGGTTCACCGCCTCGAGGCTGTTCGGCGCCCCGCCCGGCTATGTCGGCTACGAGGAGGGCGGCCAGCTCACCGAGAAGGTGCGGCGCAAGCCGTTCTCGGTG
>CAYXOM010000388.1:0-5260 GCA_964466565.1 uncultured Mycobacterium sp. | reverse complement strand
CCCCGCGATCCGCCCCCCCGCAGACCGCCCTGCCCGGGCGGGACTGCCCCCGCCGCACGTTCGCCGATGCCGGCACCGAGCCGGTGCCCGGGGTGCTCCTGGAGTGCGCCGAGTACGACGCCGACCTCGATCCGATCAGCGGGGCGAGCGGCACCCTGAGTATCGGCGCGGTGCGGGCGCGCTCGGCCAAGACCCCGGCCGACGCCGGCCCGCTGGTGATGACGACTGGCACCGACCTCCCGTCGTCGGTGCAGCTGCCGGTGTGGCTGTCCCGGGCCGGGGCCGAGGTGCTCAGCAGCCGGCCGGTGGTGGCGGTGGATCGCCGCGGGATGGGCATGTCCAGCCCGATCGACTGCCGGGACACCTTCGACCGGACCCAGATGCGCGAACAGACCCAATTCGAGGGCGGCGACGATCGGGTGGCCAGCCTGGGCGCGGTCACCATGACCGCGACGACCGGATGCACCGACGTGATCGCGCCCGGGGACTCCGCCTACGACAACGCGCGCGCGGCCGAGGACCTCGAACAGCTGCGCAGCACCTGGGAGGTGCCGGCGCTGGCGCTGCTCGGCATCGGTAACGGGGCGCAGGTGGCGCTGGCCTACGCCGGCTCGCACCCGCAGAAGGTGGCCCGGCTGGTGCTCGACTCGCCGATCGCCCCCGGCGTGGGCGCCGAGACGGCCGCCGAGGACCAGGTTCGTGCTCAGCAGGACGCCCTGGAGGCCTTCGCCGTGCAGTGCCGGGCGGTCAACTGCGCGCTGGCTCCCGATCCCACGGGCGCGGTCGATTCGCTGCTGGCCGACGCCCGGGCCGGGCGCGGTCCCGCGGGCACCTCGGTGGCCGGACTCACCAACGCCATTGTCACCGCCCTGGGCTATCCCGACGGGGACCGGATCGCCGGAACCGTCAAGCTCGCCGACACCCTGGCCGCCGCGCGCGGCGGCGACACCAACCTGCTGAGGGCCCTGATCACCCGGACCGAGGCCACCCGCGACACCGACGGCCAGTTCGTCAACTCGTGCAGCGACGCTCTCAACCGGCCGACGCCGGACCGGGTCCGCGAACTCGTGGTGGCGTGGGGCAAGACCTATCCCCAATTCGGGGCCGTGGGGGCGCTGAACCTGGTGAAGTGCCTGAACTGGCCGAGCGGTTCGGCGCCGAAGGACCCCGCCAATCTCAACGTCGACGTCCTGCTGATGGGCGTGCAGAACGACCCCATCGTCGGCAACCAGGGCGTGGCGGCAACGGCGGCGGCGATCCTCAACGCCGGCGCCGCCAGCAAAAGGGTGATGTGGCAGGGAGTCGGGCACGGCGCCAGCATCTACAGCCCGTGCGCACTGCCGCCGGTGCTGAGCTACCTCGAGACCGGCGACACTCCGGCGACCGACACCTTCTGTCCCGCCTGAGGTCCGCCCCGCCGCGCGCGGTGTACCGTGCGGTCGTGGCAGTCTCCGACCTGCTCCGGGCTACCTTCGGCCCGCGCACGGCTCCGCCGAGCACCGCCTCGATCCTGCGGTCGGCGCTGTGGCCGCTGGCGATCATGTCGATCATCCACCGCAGCTACGTGCTGACGTCCAACGGTTACATCACCGACGACTGGGCGCCGGTCTACCGCGCAGTGCGCAACTTCCGCGCGGGCGTGGCGGTGTACACCGACAACTTCGACCTGGTCGACCCGCACTATCTCTACCCGCCGGGCGGCACCCTGCTGATGGCCCCGTTCGGCTACATCGACAGCGAGTTCGCGGCCCGTAACTGGTTCATTCTGCTCAACACCCTGGCGGTCATCGTCGCGGCCTGCCTGCTGGTGCGGCTTTTCGGGTTCGGGCTGAACTCGGTGGCACTGCCGGCGCTGCTGCTGGCCTTCTACTGCACCGAATCGGTGACCAACACCCTGGTGTTCACCAACATCAACGGCGCCATCCTGCTGGCCGAGGTGCTGTTCTTCCGCTGGCTGCTCGACGGACGCGCGAGCCGGGAGTGGCTGGCCGGCATCGCGATCGGGCTCTCGCTGGTGGTCAAGCCGCTGTTGGGGGTGCTGCTGCTGCTGCCCTTGCTCAACCGGCAGTGGCGGGCCCTGGCAGCGGCGATCGCCGTCCCGGTGGCGTTCAACGCGGTGGCCTGGCCGCTGGTGAGCGACCGGATGAACTTCATCGAGCGCACCCTGCCCTACATCATGTCCACCCGCGACTACTTCAACTCCTCGGTGCTGGGCAACGGGGTGTACTACGGGCTGCCGGCCTGGCTCATTCTGGCGCTGCGGGTGCTGTTCCTGGCACTGGCGGTGGCGAGCCTGTGGCTGCTCTACCGCTATTACCGCGAACGCGACCAACTCTTCTGGATGCTCACCTCTTCGGGCGTGCTGCTGATCGCCTCCTGGCTGGTGCTGTCTCTGGCGCAGGGCTACTACTCGATGATGCTGTTCCCGTTCCTGATGACGGTGGTGCTGGGCAACTCGGTGCTGCGCAACTGGCCGGCCTGGCTGGCCACCTACGGTTTCCTGACCATGGACCGCTGGCTGATGTGGCGCTGGCCCACCACCGGGCGGTTCCTGGAGTACATGAAGATCACCTACGGCTGGTCGCTGATGTTGATCGTCGTCTTCTGTGTGCTGTATTTCCGCTACCTCGACGCGCGGGCCGAGGGCCGGCTCGCCGACGGGATCGACCCCCGCTGGATGAACACCGAACCGAGCCCGCCCGAACGCGTTAGCGTGCAGGCATGACCCCGCTTCCCGATCCGCAGGTCCAACTCTCCGAGGACCAGTGGCGCGAGCGGCTCACCCCGGGCGAGTACCGCGTGCTGCGCCAGGCCGGTACCGAGCCCCCGTTCTCCGGCGAGTACACCGACACCAAGACCGAGGGCGTGTACCTGTGCCGGGCCTGCGGCGCCGAACTGTTCCGAAGCACCGAGAAGTTCGAATCGCACTGCGGGTGGCCGTCGTTCTTCGATCCGGTGGGGTCCGATGCGGTGATCCTGCGCGCGGACGACACGATGGGCATGCGCAGGGTGGAGGTGCTGTGCGCCGGCTGCCACAGCCACCTCGGGCACGTGTTCACCGGCGAGGGCTACCCCACCCCGACCGACCAGCGCTACTGCATCAATTCGATCTGCCTGACCCTGGAACCTGCCCTCCAGCGGTAGCGCGCTCGCCGGGGGCCGGGTATTCCCCGTCGCCGGCTCGCCCGTGGAGTCGCCGCAGTTCGGAGGCCATCTGGTCGAGTCGTTCTCCGATCTCGGTGCGGAGTTGGTCGATCTGCGCCGCGGTCGCCGAGCGGTGCTGTTTGTCCTCCTCGGAGACACGCTGGATGATCCAGGAGGCGATCGTGGCGGTGACGACACCGACCAGGCTGATCCCGCCGATCATCAGGAAAACCGCGATCACTCTGCCCTGGGTGGTGACCGGCGACAGATCGCCGTAGCCCACGGTGGTCACCGTGGTGATCGACCACCAGACCGCGTCTCCGAAGTTCACGATGCGACTGCCCGGTTGATCGCGTTCGGCATCCAAAATCGCCAGCGACGCCACATAGATCATCAGCACGGTGCTCAGCGCGGTGTAGAGGATCACCTGCCCGCGGAATGCCCCGCCTATCGCCTTCTGCAGGGCACCGAAAAGCACCAGAAGACGAAGCAGCCTCAGCGGCCGCAGGAAGGGCAGTGCGACGATCGCAAGATCGATCAGGTGCCGGAAGAACCACCGAACCCTGTTGTTCGCCAGCGCGAGTCGCACCACGTAGTCGATGCCGAAGATGAACCAGGCGACGCCGATGGCGAACTCCAGTGCCCGGTCGACAACGAGATTCGGCTGCGCCAGCACCTGCACCGAGTAGGCGATGAGAAACCCCAGGGCGACTCCGGCCAGCGGCCACTCACTGCGCTCTTCCCACCGTTGGAGGCTGACCGGCGCGACCATCTATCCCCTCACAGACTGCGTCGGGGAACGATTCCGAAGTCGGCCGACGGTTTTCCAGCACTTTAAACTCGTGCAGGCACCGGCCTGTAGTCAAATCGCCGGAACTCCCGGCGGATGGCCGGGTCCCGGGCTAGGGCAGGCTGTTGACGAGTTCCTCCAGCCCCACCAAGGGGCCGGTGTAGAACGGGATCTCCTCGCGGACGTGCAACCGGGCCTCGGTCGCACGCAGGTCGCGCATGAGATCGACGATGCGGTGCAGTTCCGGGGCCTCGAAGGCGAGGATCCACTCGTAGTCACCGAGCGCGAAGGCCGGCACCGTGTTGGCGCGCACATCCTTGTAGGAACGGGCGGCCATGCCGTGGTCGGCGAGCATCTTGCGGCGATCGGCGTCGGGCAGCAGGTACCACTCCAGCGACCGGACGAACGGGTAGACGCAGATGTAGTTTCCGGGTTCCTCACCGGCCAGGAAGGCGGGCACGTGGCTCTTGTTGAACTCCGCGGGGCGGTGCAGAGCCACGCTGCTCCACACCGGCGTGCACGCCCGCCCGAGCGTCGTCGCGCGACGGAAGTCGCTGTAGGTGCGCTGCAGCGACTCCACCCGCTCGGCGTGGGTCCACATCATGAAGTCCGCGTCGGCCCGCATCCCGGCGACGTCGTAGAGTCCCCGCACCACCACCCCGCCGTCCTCCTGCTGCTTGAGGAACGTGGCCGTCTCGTCGACGACCGCGGCGCGTTCGGCGTCGTCGTAGCCGAGCACACCCGGCCGGACCGCGAACGTGGAGAACATCACGTAGCGGATCGTGGCGTTGAGGGTGTCGTAATCCAGGCGCGCCATGGCCCTATCGTGCCACGGCCGCCGCCGCCGAGTCGCCGGCCGCCACGCAGGCCGGAACCCCGACCCCGTCGAGGTAGTTGCCGGCCACCGCCAGGGCGGGCGGGAGCCCGGCCCGCAACTCCGCGACCAGGGCGGAATGCCCGGGCCCGTACTGCGGGAGAGCGCCGATCCAGCGCGCCACCACCACCTCCAGCGGGTCGGCGTCGATGCCGAACACCGACCTGAGGTCGGCCAGCGCCCAGGCCCGGAACTCGGCGTCGGTGGTGCCGGCGGCGATGTCGTCGCCGAACCGGCCGAACGACATGCGCAACAACTCGGCCGGACCGCGCGATCCCCACTTGCGGCTGGTCAGGGTGATCGCCTTGGCGTGCAGCGACTCCCCGCCGGCGACCAGGACACCGGATTGCGGCGGCAGCGGTGTTCCGGCGGGCACCGCCATCGCCAGCACCGCAGACGAGGCCACCGGCACCCGCGCGAGGGCTGCCGCGGCCTGCGGGGCCACCCCGGCC
>CAYXOM010000387.1:0-12440 GCA_964466565.1 uncultured Mycobacterium sp. | reverse complement strand
CGCCGAGGACGGCGATCTGCGGCGTGCCCGGCGGTGCGACGTTGGTGGCGGTGCGCAGCCCCTCGGTCGCCGCCAGGTAGGCCGCGGCGGCGTCCTGGGCGGACAGTTCGGTTTCGCTGAACGCCTGGTTGGCGATCTTGAGCACCCCGAACGCCTCGCCGGCGCGATCGGCCAGCAGGAAGTTCGCGTCCTGCTGGCTGCCCAGCCCGGTGACCTCGACGTCCAGCCCGAAGTGGCGCCGGGCGATCCCGGCGGCCTGGTCGGCGCTCACCTCGGGCACCGGGAGTGCTGCGTTCGCGAAGAAGTCGAACAGCGTCACGACCGGTAAAGATACCGTGGTCGGATGCGGGCTCTGGTGGTCGTCGACGTGCAGAACGACTTCTGCGAAGGGGGGTCGCTGGCGGTGGCCGGCGGGGCGGCGGTGGCTGCGCGCATCAGCGCGCTGCTGGCCGGCCCGCACCCCTACGACCATGTCGTCGCCACCCTCGACCACCACGTCGACCCCGGCCCGCACTTCTCCGACGAGCCCGACTTCGTCGATTCCTGGCCGAGGCACTGCGTGGCCGGCACCGCGGGCGCGGACTTCCATCCCGCCCTCGACACCACCGCGGTCGAGGAGGTGTTCCGCAAGGGCGCCCACTCGGCGGCCTACAGCGGGTTCGAGGGGACGACCTCCGACGGGGTGAGCCTGGCCGACTGGCTGCGCGAGCGCGGGGTCGACGAGGTCGACGTGGCCGGCATCGCCACCGACTACTGCGTGGCGGCCACCGCCGCCGACGCCCGCCGGGCCGGGTTCGCCACCCGCGTGCTGAGGGGTTTCACCGCCGGTGTCGCACCGGAGTCGAGTGCCGCGGCGCTGGCCGGACTGCGCGAGGCGGGGGTCGAAGTGCTCGATTAGCCGGTGATGCGCTTGCGCCGGTAGCGGGTCCCGGCCACCAGCAGCAGCAGGCTGATCGCGAGGATCGCCGTGGCCAGGACGTTGATCTGCGGCGGCACCGCCGCCCTGGTGGCCGCGTTGACGTAGAGCGGGTAGGTCACCGTGGACCCGCTGACGAAATAGGTGATGATGAAGTCGTCGAGCGAGAGCGCGAACGACAGCATCGCCGCGGCGACGATGCCGGGCACGATCAGCGGCAGCGTCACCCGGAAGAAGGTGCGCACCGGACCCGAACCCAGATCGAGCGAGGCGTCCTCCAGGGTCCAGTCGAAGCCGCGGATGCGGGCCCGCACGGTCAGGGCGATGAAGCTGATCTCGAAGGCGACGTGGGCGAGCACGATGGTCACGTACCCGGTGGCCCAGCCCAGGCTCAGGAACATCGTGAGCAGTGAGGCGCCCATCACCACCTCGGGCGAGGTGAGCGGCAGCACCAGGAAGGTGTCGACCGCGGTGCGGCCGCGGAAGCGTTGCCGCACCAGGGCTGTCGCGACGAGGGTGCCGAGCACCAGCGCGATCGCCGTGGACACCGCCGCGACGTTGAGACTCAGCTTCAATGCCTCGGTCAGTGCCGGGTACTTGAACGGGTCCGCCCAGTTCTCCAGTGTGAAGCCCTGCCAGGTGTAGTTGAACTTGCCGGCCGGCTTGTTGAACGAGAACACCACGATCACCAGGATCGGCAGGAACAGGAAGGCCAGCACCCCTGCCGCCGCCAGTCGCAGGGCGGCGTCGCCCGGCTTGACCCTCACACCAGGTCCT
Source organism: uncultured Mycobacterium sp. (assembly GCA_964466565.1). Lineage (GTDB taxonomy): Bacteria > Actinomycetota > Actinomycetes > Mycobacteriales > Mycobacteriaceae > Mycobacterium. Next base: position 10,747 of record CAYXOM010000387.1, on the reverse strand, counting down.
CGGTGCCCAGCGCGCGGCTGTAGAGCAGCACCCCGGCCAGGATGACGGCCATCAGCACGAAGCTCATCGCCGCGGCCACCGGATAGTCCTTGACGACCAGGAACTGCTTCTGGATGACGTTGCCGATCATCGTCGTCCTCGTGCTGCCCAGATAGTCGGCGTTGATGAAGTCGCCGACCGCCGGAATGAACACCAGCAGGCTGCCGGCCAGCACGCCGGGCATCGCCAGCGGCAGGATGACGCGGCCGAACATCCGCCCGTTGCCCGCGTGGAGATCGCGGGAGGCCTCCAGCAGCCGCGGGTCGATCTTCTCCAGGCTGACGTAGAGCGGCAGGATCATGAAGATGATCCAGTTGTAGGTCAGACCGCCGATCACCGCCCAACTGGTCGACAGCAGCCGTCCCTCGGCGGGCAGCAGTCCCACCGCGCCCAGCGCGCCGACCACCGCCCCGTCGTCGGCCAGGATGGTCTTCCATGCCAGGGTGCGGATCAGGAACGTGACGAAGAACGGCAGGACGACCAGACCCAGCAGCAGGCTCTTGAACCTGCCGGACTTGAAGGCGATCACGTAGGCCAGCGGGAACGCCAGCAGTAGGCACAGCAGCGTGGCGGCCGCGGCGTAGCCGAACGAGCGAATGATCTGCTCGCGGTAGTCGCTCAGGGCGCGGGTGTAGTTGGCGAACTCCCAGCCGAAGCTCAGCGTGGGCAGATAGATAGAGCCGCCCATGGTCGACAGCGAGGTGCGCAGCAGCGAGACGAACGGCACCACGTAGAAGACCCCGAGGTAGACCAGGGCGGGCAGGATAAGCAGGTAGGGAGCGATCCTGCTGCGCCGCCGGTTGCTGGAGGCGACACCGGCCACCGGCGGTCAGCCGCCGGTGACGTCGGCGTAGAGCTTGTTGAACTCGACGTTCTGCTCGTCGGTCAGCGCCGGCCAGGACGTCAGCCGGTCCAGCGTGGCTTGGGGCGGGTTGACCAGTTCGTTGGCGGCCAGTTGCGGGTCGATCCTGGTGAGCTCCCCGGTCATGTCGGAGAGCACCGGCACGAACTGGGTGGCGGCCACCAGCTTGGCGTAGTTGGCCCGGTCGTAGATGTAGTTGATCCACTCCTCGGCGGCCTTCTGGTTCTGGGTGGTGTAGGGGATCACCATGGTGTCCAGGAAGGTCGTACTGCCCGACTCGGGAACCACGAAGCGCAGGTCCGGGTTGTCGGCCTGCAGCTGCACCACGTCGCCGGAGTAGGCCTGGGCGATTACGACGTTGCCCGCGGCCAGGTCGTCGGCGTAGTCGTTGCCGGTGAACCGGCGGATCTGCCCGCGGTCCTTCTGCTCCTTGACCAGGTCCGCAGCCTTGCGCACGGTCTCGGTCGTCGGGTCTTCCGGCGAGCTTCCCTGCGACATCATGAACATGCCCAGGCCGTCCTGCACGTCCGCCAGCAGGCTGACCTGCCCGGCGAAGGCCGGGTCCCACATGTCATCGACGGTGGTGATCTCCCGGCCGGTCGCCGACTGGTTGTAGGCGATGCCGACCATGCCCGCCAGGTACGGGGCGCTGAACTTGCGGCCGGGGTCGGCCTTGTTGTCCATCAGGTCGGTGCGCAGGTTGCCGCGGTTGGTCCACCGGGCCTCGCTGATCGGGTTGAGCCAGCCCAGACCGGCCAGGCGCGCGGCCATGAACTGGGTGGGCACCACGAGGTCGGCGCCGATGTCCTGACCGCGGCTCAGCGGCTCCTTGTTCTTGGCGAACCACTCCTCGTTGTCGTTGAAGTTCTCCTTGTAGTCCACCGTCAGTCCGGTCGCGGTCTGGAACGCCGCGACGAAGCCGTCGGCCATGTACAGCGGCCAGTTCGACACCCGCAGCCTCCCCGAGGCCGGGCTGCCGTCGTCCTCCGGCGCGGCCGGGGTGCCGGTGCCCGGCGAACCGGAGTCGCCCGACCCGCAGGCGGCCAGGAAGGACGGGCCGAGGATCAGCGCCGCGGCGGCCGCGGTTCCACCGCCGATGAAGCGGCGCCGGGACGCGGCCCGGGCCGCCGGACGGGGGTCGATAGGTAGTGCCATCGCGGTGGTTGCCTCTCGGGAGATGGGGACCGGGGAGTCGCCGGTCAGGCGTCCTGAAGTATCGCAGTGTCGGCGGCCGCGTCCGGGAGGTCCGCGGCCGGCAGCACCAGCGCGGCGTCCGGGGAGAAGGACACCGCGACCGGGTCGCCCGGCCGCAGCCCTCCGAGCTCCTGCTCGGCGCCGACGTGGGCGACGATCGGGGTGCCGTCCGGCGCGGCCAGCGACAGCCGCAGGACCGGGCCCTGGAACACCAGGTCGGTGACGGTGGCCGCAACCGCGCCCGGCGGCCCGGGGGCGGCGGTGACCCGTAACCGTTCGGGACGGACCATCACGGTGACCTGCTCCCCGGTGACCTGCTCCCCGGGCCCGGTCGGGGTGGCGCCCGGGCGGGCCGCCAGGGTCGAGCCCAGCACGTCGACCGCCACGTGGCCGCCACCGGCGCCGCCGGAGCGGCGGGCGGGCCACAGGTTGGCCTGTCCGATGAAGCCCGCGACGAACACGCTCGCCGGCCGGTCGTAGATCTGTGCCGGGGTCCCGATCTGCTCGACCTTGCCGGCGTTCATGACCGCGATGCGGTCACTCATGGTCAGCGCTTCCTCCTGGTCGTGGGTCACGTAGACGAAGGTGATCCCCAGTTCGCGCTGGATCCGCTTGAGTTCGAACTGCATGACGTGGCGCAGCTTGAGGTCCAGCGCGCCCAGCGGCTCGTCGAGCAGCAGCGCGCCGGGGGAGTTCACCAGCGCGCGGGCCAGGGCGACCCGCTGCTGCTGCCCGCCGGAGAGCTGAGCCGGCTTGCGCCGCGCGAAGTCGGAGAGGCGCACCACCTCCAGCATCTCGCCGACCTGCCTGGTGACGGTCGCCTTGTCCGTGCGGCGGCTGCGCGGGCCGTAGGCGACGTTGTCCCACACCGTCATGTGCGGGAACAATGCGTAGTGCTGGAAGACGGTGTTGACGTTGCGCCGGTGCGGGGGCACCCGGGAGACGTCCGCCCCCTGCAGCCGGATCGCGCCCGCGGTCGGCGTCTCGAACCCGGCGATCATCCGCAGCGTGGTGGTCTTGCCGCAGCCCGACGGTCCCAGCATCGAGAAGAACTCGCCGGCGCCGATCCGGAAGTTCGCGTCGTGCACCGCGACCTCGTCGCCGAAAAGCTTGGTGACGTGGTCGATCTCGATCACCGGGTCGGGGCCGGGCTCGGTCACGCTGCGGCCCTCCCTGGTGTGCGCGGCGGTGAACGGCGTCCGTAGGACGGGTAAACGATGGCCCATCCGGGCCCGATCCGCAACACATCGGCGGGCCCGGCTGACCCCGGCCGGCTCAGGCGTGCGCGCCGCCGTCGATGCGGATCTCGGTGCCGGTCACGAAGAACGCCTCCGGGCTGCCGAGCATCGCCACCACGGCGGCTACCGCGTCGGGGTCGGCGAAGATCGCCCGGCCCGGCAGCGGGACCAGCGGGGCCACCCGGTCGAACAGCGAGTAGTCGGCGTCGTCGGGAAGCCCGGGGCCGACGCTCTGCTTGGACTCGCCGGAGCCGTCGGTCATGCCCGACGAGATCGAGCCCGGCTGCACCGAGTTGAACCGGATGCCCTCCTTGGCGAACTCCGCCGCCAGCGCGTGGGTCATCGCCAGCACCCCGCCCTTGGATGCGGCGTAGGCCGACATGTACGGGTGGGCGAAGTGCGCGGAGGTGGAACTGAAGTTCACCACCGCCGGTGCGTTCCCGGCCCGCAGCGCCGGCAGGGCGGCCCGGGTGACCAGGAACGTGCCGATCAGGTTGACCCGCAGCACCTGCTCGAAGTCGGCCAGCGTGGTGTCGGCGAAATGGGCCGAGCGCAGGATCCCGGCGACGTTGACCAGCGTGTCCAGCCCGCCGAGGACCTCCGTCGCCCCGGCGATACCCGCGGCGACGGAGTCCTCCGACGCGACGTCCATGACCAGCGGGTGCAGCCGGCCGGCGGCATCGCCGGCGCGGGCCTCGGTGTCCTTCAGCCCCGGTCGGCTGACGTCGGCCGCCGCCACCCGGCCGCCCTCGGCGAGGACGCGCAGCACGCAGGCCTGGCCGATGCCCGAACCCGCTCCGGTGATCAGCACCCGCCGGTCGCGGTAGCGCTGCGGTTCCGGCCGTGCTGTGGCCGCGAAGGTTCGGGGGGGCGTCGGCATGGCTGTCATTGTGCGCGATCGGCGCGCCCATCGGGCCATTCCGCTGTGGCGTCGGTGGTCATCGCATAGGTTCCGGAGACGGTCGGGGGTCTGTAGGGAGCGAGGAGAGCACCGGCTGATGGCGAACAGGGCGACGGATCGGTGGTCGCCGGGCATTGCGCTGGGTCGCGGCCCGTCCGGTCCGATGCAGGCGATCGGGGGCCTGTTCGCCATGTCCGCCGACGCCGTGCGGTTCGTGTTCGTCCGGCCCTTCCAGTGGCGGGAGTTCCTCGAGCAGTCCTGGTTCGTCGCCCGGGTGTCGCTGGCGCCGACCCTGCTGGTGGCGATCCCGTTCACCGTGCTGGTGAGCTTCACCCTCAACATCCTGCTGCGCGAACTCGGCGCGGCCGACCTCTCCGGCGCCGGGGCGGCGTTCGGGGCGGTCACCCAGGTCGGCCCGCTGGTCACCGTGCTGATCGTCGCCGGCGCCGGCGCGACGGCCATGTGCGCCGACCTGGGCTCGCGGACCATCCGCGAGGAGATCGACGCCATGGAGGTGCTCGGCATCAACCCGGTCCAGCGGTTGGTGACCCCGCGGATGCTGGCCTCGGGCCTGGTCGCGCTGCTGCTCAACTCCCTGGTGGTGGTGATCGGGATCCTCGGCGGTTACACGTTCTCGGTCTTCGTCCAGGACGTCAACCCCGGCGCCTTCGCCGCCGGCATAACCCTGCTGACCGGGGTGCCCGAGGTGATCATCTCCTGCGTCAAGGCCGCGCTGTTCGGTCTGATCGCCGGTTTGGTGGCCTGCTACCGCGGCCTGATGATCACCGGCGGCGGGGCCAAGGCCGTCGGCAACGCGGTCAACGAGACGGTGGTCTACGCCTTCATGGCGCTGTTCGTTGTCAACGTGGTCGTCACCGCCATCGGCATCCGGCTGACGACGGGCTAGCGCGATGAGCACCATGACGATCCTGCGCACCAACTACCCGCGGCTGGTCCGCGAGTTCCGCCGCCCGGTGGGGTTCTTCGGGCGGATCGGCGACCACATGCTCTTCTACGGCCGGGCCATCGCCGGAATACCCCACGCGATCGTTCGCTACCGCCGGGAGATCATCCGGCTGATCGCTGAGATCAGCATGGGCGCAGGCACATTGGCGCTGATCGGCGGCACGGTCGCAATCGTCGGATTCCTCACCCTGGCGGCCGGCGGCACGCTGGCGGTGCAGGGGTACTCGTCGCTGGGCAATATCGGGGTGGAGGCGCTGACCGGCTTCCTGGCCGCTTTCATCAATGTGCGCATCTCCGCCCCGGTGGTGGCCGGGATCGGTCTGGCCGCCACCTTCGGCGCCGGGGTGACCGCACAACTGGGCGCGATGCGGATCAACGAGGAGATCGACGCGCTGGAGTCGATGGGCATCCGGCCGGTGGAGTACCTGGTGTCCACCCGGTTGGTGGCCGGCCTGATCGCCATCACGCCGCTGTACTCGATCGCGGTGATCCTGTCCTTCCTGGCCAGCCAGTTCGTCACGGTGGTGCTCTTCGGCCAGTCCGCCGGCCTCTACGACCACTACTTCAACACCTTCCTCAACCCGATCGACCTGCTCTGGTCGTTCCTGCAGGCGGTGCTGATGGCGATCACCATCCTGCTCATCCACACCTACTTCGGGTACTTCGCCACCGGCGGACCCGCGGGGGTGGGGGTCGCCGTCGGCAACGCGGTGCGCACCTCGCTGGTGGTGGTGGTGTCGGTGACCCTGCTGGTCTCGCTGGCGGTCTACGGTTCCAACGGCAACTTCAACCTGGCCGGGTAGGGGAGGGTGACACGGTGACGTCCCCGCTGGGCCCCGGGCCGGTCGACAGGTCCGAGACCGAGACCGCGGCCGCCCCGGTGGCCGCGCGCCCCGGCCGCAGCTTCGGCGCCCGCGGCTACGCGCGGCCGCTGACCGGTCTGCTCACCGTCGTCGCGCTGTTCGCCGTCGTCGCGGTCGCCGTGGGGCTGTTCCGGGACAGCTTCCGCGACACCGTCCCCGTCACCGTGATCGCCGACCGGGCCGGCCTGGTGATGTACCCCGACGCCAAGGTGAAACTGCACGGCGCGCCGGTGGGCAAGGTCGCCTCGATCGAGCCCCGCGGCGAGGGCGGGGCCGCGCTGCACCTGGCGATCGACCCCGGCTCGGTGGCGGCGATCCCGGCCAACGTCCGGGCCGAGATCACCTCCTCGACCGTCTTCGGCTCGAAGTACGTCGAACTGGTGCCGCCGCCGGTACCGGCTGACGCCCCGCTGCGGGCGGGCACGGTGATCCAGGGCTCCGACGACGTCACCGTGGAGCTCAACACGGTCTTCGAGCAACTGGTGACGGTGCTCGACGAGGTGGAGCCGGCCAAGCTCAACCAGACCCTGGGGGCGCTGGCCGCCTCGCTGAACGGCCGCGGGGAGAAGTTCGGACAGACCCTGGTGGACCTGGAGACCGCGCTGGGCCGGATCAACCCGGCCCTGGCCGACCTCAACCACGTGCTGGCGATCTCCCCGACGGTGTTCGACGCCTTCGCCGACGCCTCCCCGGACCTGCTGGCCATCCTGGACAACACCTCCCGGGTCGGCGACACGCTGGTCGACCAGCGCGCGAACCTCGACGCCCTGCTGGTCAGTGCGATCGGCCTGGCCGACATCGGCACCGAGGTGCTGGCGCAGAACCGCGGGCCGCTGACCGACACCCTGGCCCTGTTGGTGCCGACCACCGACCTGACCAACCGCTACCACCCGGCGCTGACCTGCGGGCTCGGCGGGCTGATCCCACTGGCCACCGGCCCGGGCATCGCGGTCCCCGGCGCGGTGCTCGTACAGGGCTTCTTCCTGGGCCGGGAGCGCTACCGCTACCCGGACAACCTGCCCAAGGTCGCGGCCAAGGGCGGCCCGCAGTGCATGCACCTGCCCAACGTCGGCTACGAGGTGCGCCCGCCCTACGTGGTGACCGACATCGGGGCCAACCAGGCGCAGTACGGAAACCAGGGCATCCTGCTCAACTCCGACGGCCTCAAGCAGGCGCTGTTCGGGCCGATCGCCGGGCCGCCCCGCAACAGCGCCCAGGTGGGCCAGCCCGGATGAGGGGCCTGAGCGCGACCGCCGCCAAGTTCGGCGTCTTCGCCGCGGTGATGGGGATGGTGACCGCCCTGCTCTTCGCGATCTTCGGCCAGGTGCGCGGCGGGGCGCAGAACGCCTACTCGGCTGTCTTCGACGACGTCTCCAGCCTCGAGGCCGGCGACTCGGTCCGGGTGGCCGGGGTCCGGGTCGGCACGGTGGGCAGCGTCGACCTGCGTCCGGACAACTCGGTGGTCGTGGGCTTCGGGGCGGACCGCGACATCGTGCTCACCGCGGGCACCCGGGCGGCGGTGCGGTACCTCAACCTGGTCGGCGACCGCTATCTGGAGCTTCTCGAGGGCCCCGGCTCGACCGAGATCGCCCCGCCCGGATCGGTGATTCCCGCCGACCGCACCGAGGCCGCGCTCGATCTCGACCTGCTGCTCGGTGGTCTCAAACCCGTTGTGCAGGGGCTCAATCCGCAAGCCGTCAACGCGCTGACCAGTTCGCTGATTTCGATCCTGCAGGGCCAGGAGGGAGACCTCGAGTCGCTGTTCGCCCGCACCTCGGCGTTCTCCACCGCACTGGCCGACAACAGCCAGACCGTGCAGCAGCTCATCGACAATCTCAACACGGTGCTGGCCACCGTCGCCGAGGACGGCGAGGAGTTCTCCGGCGCGGTGGACCGGCTGGAGCGGCTGGTCACCGGGCTGGCCGGGGACCGCGCGCCGATCGGCGACGCGATCACCGCCCTGGAACGGGGCACCGCGTCGCTGACCGACCTGCTCTCCGAGACACGCCCGCCGCTGGCCGGGACGGTCGACGAACTGGCCCGGCTGGCGCCGCTGCTCGAGGACGACCACGAGACCCTCGACCTGGCGCTGCAGAAGGCGCCGGCCAACTTCCGCAAGCTGGTGCGGCTGGGTTCCTACGGAAGCTGGATCAACCAGTACCTGTGCGGGCTGTCGCTGCGGGTCACCGACCTGCAGGGCCGTACCGCCTACTTCCCCTGGATCATCCAGCACACCGGAAGGTGCGCCGAGCCGTGATCGACACCGTGATGAGACCCGCGACGAACGGGGCACCGCGATGCTGAGGTATCGCGGTTCGGCACTCGTGCGCTCCGGGGTGATCGGCCTGGTGCTGATCATCCTGGTGATATCGCTGGGCCTGCAGCCGCAGCGGCTGTGGTCGCTGGCCACCACCGTCCGCCACCAGGCGCTGTTCACCGAGGCCGGCGGTCTGGCGCCGGGCAACGAGGTGCGGGTCTCGGGTGTCCGGGTGGGCAGCGTCTCGGACGTTTCGCTGCAGCGCGGCAAGGCGCTGGTGAGCTTCCGGGTCGACGGCAAGGTGCGGCTGGGCTCGGGCACGACGGCGAACATCCGCACCGGGACCCTGCTGGGCCAGCGGGTGCTCACCCTTGAGCCGCAGGGCAGCGGGCGGCTGCGCACCGCCGACGTCATCCCCGTCTCGCGCACCGGTTCGCCCTACTCGCTGACCGATGCGATCTCGGAGTTCACCGCCAACACCCGCGACACCGATACCGCCGCGCTCAGCCAGTCGCTGCAGACCCTGGCGACCACCATCGACCGGCTGGCGCCGCAACTCGCACCGACCTTCGAGGGCGTCAGCCGGATCTCCAGGGCCCTCAACGAGCGCAACGAGTCGCTGACCGCCCTGCTCGACAGCGCGGCCGACGTCACCGGGATCCTCGCCGACCGCAGCGCGCAGGTGAACACCCTGATCCTCAACGCCAACGAGCTGCTCGGGGTCCTCGAGCAGCGGCGCTACGCGATCGTCAATCTGCTGGCCAACACCTCGGCGCTGGCCGAGCAGCTCACAGGTCTGGTCGCCGACAACGAGGCCGAGCTCGCGCCGGCGCTGGAGAAGCTCAACGTGGTGACCGCGATGCTGCAGCGCAACAACGACAACATCGGCGAGGCGATGGCGGGAATCGCCAAGTTCCAGCTGACCCAGGCCGAGGCCGTCAACGGCGGGTTCTACTACAACGCGTTCGTCGCCAACCTCAGCCCGGCGCAGACCCTGCAGCCCTTCCTGGACTACATCCTGGGCTTCCGGCGCGGGGTCAACGCCGGCCAGCCGCCGGACAACGCCGGCCCGCGCGCGGAGTTCCCCTTCCCCTACAACGGGATTCCCGATGCCTCCATCCGGTCGGGGGGTGTGCCCTGATGACCCGCAACCGCTTCACCGTCGCGCTGGCCGCTGCGCTGGCCCTGCTGCTGGCCGCGGGCGTGGCGCTGGTGGTCGGCAGAACCGCGCTGCGCCCGAACACCATCACCGCGTACTTCACCAGCGCGACGGCCATCTACCCCGGCGATCAGGTGCGGGTCGCCGGGGTGCGAGTCGGCACGATCAAGGACATCACCCCGCAGGGGACCAGGGCCAGGCTCGTCCTGGCGGTCGACCGCGACGTGCCCATTCCCGCCGACGCGCGGGCGGTGATCGTGGCGCAGAACCTCGTCGGTGCGCGTTACGTCCAGCTCGCGCCCGCCTACGAGACCAGCGGTCCGGTACTGCCCGACGGTGCGGTGATCGACACCGATCGCACCGCCGTGCCGGTGGAATGGGACGATGTCAAGGAGCAACTGACCAGGCTCGCCACCGATCTCGGCCCGGGTAGTGACCTGTCGGCCTCATCGGTTGGCCGGTTCATCGACAGTGCCGCCGACGCACTCGACGGCAACGGCGACAAGCTGCGCGAGACCATCCGGCAACTCTCCGGGCTCAGCCGGACCCTCGCCGAGGGCAGCGGGAACATCGTCGACGTGATCGCCAACCTGCAGACCTTCGTCACCGTTCTGCGCGACAGCAACGCCCAGATCGTGTCCTTCCAGAACCGGCTGGCCACCGTCTCCAGCGTGCTCGACGGCAGCCGCTCGGATCTCGACGCCGCCCTGACCAACCTCTCCGGCGCGGTGGCCGACGTCGAGCGCTTCGTCGCCGGCAGCCGGGAACAGACCTCCGAGCAGGTGGAGCGCCTCGCCGACGTGGTCCGCAATCTCGGCGACCGGCAGCTGGAGCTCAAGAACCTGCTGCACGTCGCGCCCAATGCGATCGGCAACAGCTACAACATCTACAACCCCGACATCCAGAGCGCCCTGGGCGGCTTCGCCCTGCACAACTTCTCCAACCCGCTTCAGGTGGTGTGCGCGGCGATCGGCGCGGTCGAGAACGCCACCGCCTCGGAGACAGCCCGGATCTGCACCGAGTACCTCGGCCCGGCGCTGCGGCTGCTGAACTTCAACTACCTGCCGTTCCCGTTCAACGCCTACCTGGCCAAGTCGCCGAGTCCGTGGAACCTGGTCTACTCCGAGCCGCACCTGGCCCCCGGCGGGGGGGGGGTGCCGCCGCCCAGCCCGGTGTGGCCCGCCCCCGACGGCGGCGGCTCCACCGGCGGCGGCACACCGCCCCCGCCGGGGGCCAGGGGCGGCTCCGAGGAGACCCAGGTCCACCGA
>CAYXOM010000386.1:0-11587 GCA_964466565.1 uncultured Mycobacterium sp. | reverse complement strand
TCAGCAACCGATGGCCCCGCAGTCCTCTCAGCCCGGTTTCGACCTGTCCAAGTGCAAGACGGGGGCCGACGCGAACAAGTACGCCGAATGCCGGGTGGTCGCCACCGGCAACTCGCTGGACGGAATCTGGGAGCAGCTGCTGCCCGGCTACCGAAGGCCCAACGTGCGACTGTTTTCGGGTGAAGTGCAGACCGGCTGCGGCCCGGCCAGCAGCGACGTGGGCCCGTTCTACTGCCCGGCCGACCAGACCGCCTACTTCGACGTCGGCTTCTTCGACGTGCTCAAGACCGAGTTCGGCTCCAGCGGCGGGCCGCTGGCCCAGGAGTACGTGGTGGCCCACGAATTCGGCCACCACGTCCAGAACCTGACCGGAGACCTCAGCCGCGCCCAGCGGGGAGCGCAGGGCCCCACCGGCGGCGGGGTCCGTTCGGAGCTGCAGGCCGACTGCTACGCGGGCGTGTGGGCGCACTACGCGGCGATCACCAAGCAGCCCGGAACCGACGTGACCTACCTGGAGCCGCTGAGCGACGCCGACATCGCCGACGCCCTGTCGGCGGCTGCGTCGGTGGGCGACGACCGCATCCAGCAGCAGACCACCGGGCGGGTCAACCCGGAGAACTGGACACACGGGTCGTCCGAGCAACGCCAGAACTGGTTCGCCGTCGGCTACCAGACCGGCGATCCGAATCGCTGCGACACCTTCAGCGCGCGCGATCTGGGCTGACCGGGCGGGCGCTCACCCAGCGCCTCGCACTCACCAGGGCCGGAGCGAGCACTGCACCCCGCTGCCGCCCTGCTGGGTGACCACGACCTCGCCGTCCACCGCGATCTCGCAGCGGAACTCGGGGTTGACCCGCAGCCCACCGCTGGCCGACACGAACGCCCACTGGGCGGGATCGGCGAGGGTGGTCTGGAACGACCAGGGCGCACCGGGGCCGACCGGGGTGCGGGCCAGGGGCATGTACTGCGGGTCGTTGGCTGCGCCCTGATCGGGCGGGTCGGCCGTCACGTAGTAGATGTTGGCGGTCAGGTCGCTGGTCGTGGTCACCGTGTAGGTGACCTGCTGCCCTGAAGCGGGCTGGGCCGGCTCGGGCTCGCCGCCTTCCGGTTCGGCGACGGCCGGTGTCGCGAGCAGACCGAAGGTCAGCGCGGCGAGGATTCCCGCGGACCCGATCCGCCCGTGGCTGCGTGTCAGGTGTCGCATATCGGTCATATCGGCTCCCGACCGCCGGACGTTACGGCACGGTTGTGGCGGTCTGCGGCGGTCTCAGCCCGCGTCACGCAGCAGCGGCCGGCTTCCGGCACCGGTGTCGAGCAGGCAAAACAGATCAGCGGCCGCGCGCAGGGCGCCCTCCACGAGGTCGGCCAGTTCGCCGGGTCCGGCCGGGCGCCGGGCGGCCCGGACCAGCAGGCCCACCAGGGCCGGGTCGCTGGAGTCCAGCCACACCACCTCGGCTCCGTCATGGCGGTGCCGCCAGCCCTCGGTGACGACGACCAGGGATTCGCGCAGTCCGGCCGGTAGGTAACGGTCCGGCTCCACGCTGACGGTTACCTGCTCACCGTCGCTGTCCAGGTGCACAGTCATCCTGCCCCGCGCCGAGCCGCCGACCACGAAGAAGTACTGCGCGTCGTGGCGGCCCCGGAAGAATCGGATGCCGGAGTCGCGCAGATAGTCTTCGATCAGCACGGAGTTGTTCATGTCCGCTTCAACGCCCGGACACCGGGCACGGTTCCGCCCGATGGTGTCGAGAATCTCCAGCGCTCAGCGGGACAGCCTCGACACGATGTCCCCCACAACGGAATCAACCGGGACGTCGACCTGCACGCCGGTGGCGAGGTCCTTGACTCCCACCGTGCCCGCCTCGACGTCGCGATCGCCCGCCACCAGCGCGATGCGCGCCCCGGACCGGTCCGCCGCGCGCATCGCGGCCTTGACCGAACGGTCTCCGTACGAGAGGTCGGTACGCACCCCCGCGGCCCGCAGTGCCGCGGCGATTCGGGCCAGTTCGAGTCTTGCCGGTTCGCCCAGGCCCACCCCGAAAACCTCGCAGCGGGCGGGCGGGCCGACCGGGCGACCCTCGGCGCGCAGCGCCAACATGGTTCGGTCGAGCCCGAGACCGAAGCCGATCCCGGACAGGTTGGCGCCACCCAACTCGGCCATCAATCCGTCGTAGCGGCCGCCGCCGCCGATTCCGGACTGCGCGCCCAGGCCGTCGTGGACGAATTCGAAGGTGGTTTTGGTGTAGTAGTCCAGGCCGCGTACCAGTCGGGGATTGATCCGGTAGGCCACCCCGAGCGCGTCCAGATGGGCCAGCACGGAGTCGAAGTGCTCCTTGGCGGAGCCGGAGAGGTGGTCGAGCATCACCGGCGCGTGCTCGGTCATCGCCCGGACCGCGGGGCGTTTGTCGTCGAGAACCCGCAGCGGGTTCAGTGTCGCACGGGCCCGGGTCGGCTCGTCGAGATCGAGTCCGGACAGGAACTGCGCCAACAACTCCCGGTATTCAGCACGGCAGTCGGCGTCGCCCAGCGAGGTGATCTCCAGTCGGAAGCCCGTCAGCCCCAGTGAGCGGAAACCGGCGTCGGCGACCGCGATCACCTCGGCGTCCAGTGCCGGGTCGTCGACACCGATGGCCTCCACCCCGACCTGCTGAAGCTGCCGGTAGCGTCCCGCCTGGGGCCGCTCGTAGCGGAAGAAGGGCCCCGCGTAACACAGTTTGACGGGCAGCGCGCCGCGGTCGAGGCCGTGTTCGATCACCGCCCGCACCACACCGGCCGTTCCCTCCGGGCGCAGGGTGACCGAACGGCCGCCCCGGTCGGCGAAGGTGTACATCTCCTTGGCCACCACGTCGGTGGACTCGCCGACCCCCCGGGCGAACAGCGCGGTGTCCTCGAACACCGGCAACTCGATGTCGCCGTAACCGGCCCGGCGCGCGGCCGCCAGCAGGCCGTCGCGGACCGCGACGAACTCGGCCGACTCCGGTGGTAGATAGTCCGGCACGCCCTTGGGGGCGCGAAACTGGCTCACAGCCGCATACCCTGCAGAAAGGGGTTGCTCCGGCGCTCCTCGCCGATCGTGGTGGCGGGTCCGTGCCCGGGCAGCACCCGGGTGTCGTCGTCGAGCACCAGCAGTTTGGTGACGATCGAATCCAGCAGATCACGCCCGCTTCCGCCGGGCAGATCGGTGCGGCCCACGGAGTGTTTGAACAGCGTGTCGCCGGTGAGCACCAGCGAGTCGGCGGCGCGGGGCACCGACACCCGGAAGCTCACCGACCCGCGGGTGTGCCCGGGCGTGTGGTCGACGGCCACCGTGATCCCGGCGAGGTCGAGGGCCCGTCCGTCGCGGTCTAGCTCGATCACCTGCCGGGGCTCGCGAAACAGCGCGCCGAGGGCCGCCTGGGCGATCCTCGGCCCGAAGCCCCGGATCGGGTCGGTGAGCATGAACCGGTCCTCGGGATGGATGTACACCGGGCAACCGAAGCCGTCCGCCACCTTCTGGGCAGACCAGATGTGGTCGATGTGGCCGTGGGTGAGCAGAACCGCCGCCGGAGTGAGCCGGTTGTCGTCGAGGATGCGACGCAGTGGCCCGAAGGCGCGCTGACCGGGGTCGACGATGATCGCGTCCGCCCCTGGTCGCTGGGCGAGCACGTAGCAGTTGCAGGCCAGGACGCCGGCCGGGAAACCGGTGAGCAACACGCCGTTCAGTGTCGCACCGCCGGGGCTCCGGTGGGTGCCCGGCCCGGCGGGCGCGTGGGGCTGGCACACTCGGGCCCGGTATGGGCTGGCACACTCGGGCCCGGTACCGGAAGGCGCGACGCGGGCGGACCGAGGGGCCGCCGGAACGGAGGATCACCGCAGTGGCCAGCAACGAGGACCGCCGCGAAGCGGCGCGGCGCAAACTCGACGAGCAGTTGCGCGTGCGCGCCGAGCAGACCCGGCGACGACGGCTGCTCGCCTTCGGCGGCTCGCTGGCCGCCCTCGCGGCGGCCACTGCCGTGATCGTGGGCCTGGTCGTGAGCGGCGGCCCGGGCGATTCGACCGACGCCCAGGCCGCCCCCGAGAGCACGGTCGCGCCGTCCGGGCCCGCGAATCCCGCCGAGCCACCCCCGCGCGGCGGGGAGGGCCAGTTGCCCGCCTTCGCGGCGCCCCAGGGCTTGGGCGGGGACTGCCGGTACCTCGAGACGGGCGAGGCAGCCAGGGAGGTCGCCCTGCCCCGGTCCGGTCGGGTGCCCACCGAGGAGGCTCAGGTCAGCGTGAGCATGTCGACAAACCAGGGCAACATCGGCCTGGTGCTCAACAACGCCGAGGCGCCGTGCACGGTCAACAGCTTCGCCAGCCTCGCCCAGAGGGGCTACTTCGACGACACCATCTGCCATCGGCTGACCACCGCCCCCGCCCTCGGCGTGCTGCAGTGCGGGGATCCCGGCGGCACCGGGACCGGCGGCCCGGGCTACCGATTCGCTAACGAGTACCCCACCAACCAGTACGCCGCCGGCGACCCGGCGCTGCAGTCACCGGTGCTCTACCCGCGCGGCACCCTCGCGATGGCCAACGCCGGCCCCGACACCAACGGAAGCCAGTTCTTCCTCGTGTACCAGGACTCACAGCTGCCGCCGAACTACACCGTGTTCGGGAGTATCGACGCCACCGGACTGACCACACTCGACAAGATCGCGGCGGCCGGAGTGGCCGGCGGCGGTACCGACGGCGCGCCGGCCGAGAAGGTCGAGGTCTCCTCGATCCTGCTCGACTGACCGGGTCAGGCGACGCCGGCCGCTGTCTCCGCAGGGACTCCCGGATGCAGGACCGCCACCGTGCAATCGGCGTGGGCGAGCACTTTCTGGCTCACCGACCCCATCACCAGACCCGCGAACCCGCCGCTGCCGCGACTGCCGACCACCAGCAGGACCGCGCCGCGGGCTTCGCTGAGCAGCACCTCTGCCGGGCGCCCGGTTCCGGCCACGAACGACACCGGGACGTCCGGGAAGGAGGCGGCGGTGACGATCACCGGTGAATGGAAGGCGCTGGTGTCCGATCCGGGAGTCGCCTCCTCGGGGTGGATCCACTCGGTCTCCGGTTCCCCGCGGCCGGCTTCGATGCTCACCGCCACCACGCCGCAGCCGACTGCCTGAGCGTGGCGGAAGGCGAACGCGGCGGCGCGATTCGAGGCCGACGAACCGTCATAGCCGAGTACCACCTGGCCCGGATTGCCGTCTCCCTCGACCGCGTCGAAGGGAACCCCGCCCTCCAGCCCGGAGTGGACGACCACCACCGGGCACTTCGCGTAGGGCGCCACATGCATCGTCGTCGAGCCGAGCAGCAGCCCCCGGAAACCTTCCACCCCGCGCGAGCCCAGCACGATCACGTCGGCGTTCTCCCCGGCGGCCAGCAGAGACTGCACCGGCGCCTCGGGCATCTCGAGTGCCAGCACCTCCAGCCCGGGATGCGCCGAGCGGACCAGTTCAACGGCCTCGCCGAGCACGCCGGTGGGCCGCTCGAGCAGTGTCGGCACCCCGAGTGCGTCAGGCTGGGCGTGCAGCACAGTCAGCGGCAGGTCGTATGCGCTCGCGGTGTCGGCCGCCCAGCGCACGGCGGCCCGGCCGTGTTCGGAACCGTCGGCCCCGACGACCACGCCGGTCTCGGCGATGTCGACTTCCACACTCATCAGCGGTGCCTTCCTTCTGCCTGTCTTCCACCTGCGCGCGGTCGCCGCCAGCGGTACGGTACCCCCCAACGTCGATTCCGAGCGACCAGGGAGCTGCGAGATGCCCGAGGCGTACCAGCTCCAGCAGGACCCCGCGTCGGACCTCCAGGACAAGGGCCTGTCGCGTAACTCGGTGGGCGTGCTCGGCAGCGTCGTTCTCGGGATCTCCTCGGTGGCGCCCGCCTATGCGCTGACCGCAACCATCGGCATCCTGGTGACCCAGGCCGGGCCCAAGATGGCGGTGGTGATCATCGCCGGGTTCCTGCCGATGTTCTTCGCCGCCTACGCCTACCGCGAGTTCAACAGGGTCGCCCCCGACTGCGGGACCTCCTTCACCTGGACCACCAAGGCCTTCGGCCCCTACGTGGGCTGGCTCGGCGGCTGGGCAGCGGTGCTGGCCACCGCGATCGTGCTGTCCAACCTGGCCGGGGTCGCCGTGGAGTTCTTCTATCAGTTCCTCGGCGACCTGTTCAGGAATCCCGCCATCGGCGAACTGTGGCTCAACCCCTGGGCCAACGTCGCCACCTGCATCGGGTTCCTGACGATCGCGACCTGGGTCGCCTACCGCGGGATCACCACGACCGAGCGGGTGCAGTTCGTCCTGGTCGGTTTTCAGCTGCTTATCCTTGGCGTGTTCGCGGTGCTGGCGATCGCCAAGTCGGGTTCCTCCCCGACCGGGATCGGCTTCTCCTGGGACTGGTTCAGCCCCGCCGGGCTGACCCTGTCGGCCTTCATCGCCGGGCTTTCCGGATCGATCTTCGCGTTCTGGGGCTGGGACACCTCGCTGACGGTCAACGAGGAGTCCAAGGACTCCGACAAGACCCCCGGCCGGGCGGCTCTGCTGTGCGTGCTGTCGATCCTGCTGACCTACCTGATCGTCGCCACCGCCAGCCAGATGTACGCCGGCACCGGCGATGAGGGCCTGGGACTGGGCAACAGCGACAACGCCGCCAACGTGTTCGGCGCGCTGGCCGAACCGGTGCTGGGCAACCCCTGGCATCTTCTGCTGTTCCTGGCGGTCCTGGCCTCGAGCACCGCCAGCCTGATCACCACGTTCCTGCCGTCGTCGCGGACCATGCTGGCCATGGGAAGCTACAAGGCGTTCCCGCCGCGCTTCGCCGCTGTGCACCCGCGTTACCTGACGCCGTCCTTCGCCACGGTGACCGCCGGGGTGGTGGCCGGTACCTTCTACACCCTCATGCACCTGCTCAGCAAGAACGCGCTGACCGACACCATCTACGCGCTGGGCATCATGATCTGCTTCTACTACGGCCTGACCGCGTTCGCCTGCATCTGGTACTTCCGCCGCGAACTGTTCACCAGCGCCAACAACTTCGTCTTCAAACTGCTCTTCCCCCTACTCGGCGGACTGGGCCTGGCGTTCGTCCTGTTGATCACGCTGCGCGACGCCGCCTCGCCCGATTACGGCAGCGGCGCGAGCGTGTTCGGCGTCGGCTTGGTCCTCGTGCTGGGCCTGGGCCTGATCCTCGGCGGGGTGGTCCTGATGCTGCTGTGGCGCGCACGCGAACCCAGCTACTTCAACGGGGAGACCCTGCACCGGGACACCCCGGTTATGGCCGTCGGGAGCTGAGCCCCGCTCAGTCGTGGCAGGCGCCCTTGGCCGTCGGCGCTGCGTCCAGCGACGGGTTGCGGTCGAAGAATCCCGACGGCTTCAGCCAGAAGGACACCGTGTCCACCGCCATGATCGGCCACTCCTCCATCCGGGTGATGTGGTGGATGCCGAAGATGTACCAGAGCACCACGTCGGTGTTCTCCAGCGGTTCGTCGTCGGAAATCCACTCGGTCATCCCGGTATCGGTCTCCGACTGGGTCGGGTAGGCCCCGGCGGGCCACCGCTGATCGGGGTGATTGCGGGTCACCCACAGGGTGTGCCCGATCACCGGGGCGCGCAGGTACTGCGGCGTGGCCGGGTCCATCATGGCCGGAAAACACCCGCCCGGAACAAGCTTGTAGGAGACGTTGGTGCCGTGGGCGTTGACCTTGTTGGGGTTGACCACTTTCCAGGCCCGCTGGGTCGACCAGTCGTAGTCGCGGGCGCCGTGCGCCTCGGAGACGATCGGGGTGGACCGGGTGACCAGCGCCAAGCCATAGGGGTTGTCCGCGGAGACCGGTAGAGCCTTGGAGTCGACCTCCACCACGGTATTGCCCTCGCCGTCGACGTCGAGGTCGAGCCTGGCCACCAGGAAGTGCTGGTGGTAGGGGGCGTAGGTGTTCTTGTCCACCACCGCCCCGTAGGGCGGCGGGTCCTGGCCCTCCGGGTACGGCGTGGTGACCATGATGCCGGTGGCGCGGACCTCGCACTCGATGTTGCCGTCCTGGTAAAACCGCCAATAGATCAGGTACTCGTAGTTGGCGACCGTCGCGTGGCAGGAGACCACCATGCGGCGCTGCCGGCGAACCTCGGCGCCGGTCTTGGGGTCGACGTGCTTCCACAGCACCGCGTTGTCTTCTTCGTGCAGGCAGATCGCGTTGGTGAGGGTGTAGGGCTCCCCGGAGGTGTCGGACAGCACGGCGTCGACGTAGACGATCTCCCCGAGGCAGTCACAGCCCAGCTCCAGCGACGTGGTCATCGAGCCCAGGCCCCACTCCCCGATGTCATAAGCCGTCCGGCGGTAGTGGTCGAAGCTGGGGTCGCGGTAGGGAACCACCATCTCGGCGAACGACATCCGGTAGGCGACCTCGCGCTCGGTTCCGTCGTCGTCGAAGGACACCTGGTAGATCACCGGACCCTCGCGGTGGTTGAAGCCCAGCCGCATCGACCAGTTCTGCCACTTCAGCTCGCAGCCGTCCAGGCTGAACGACGCCCCCTCGGGCTGGGTGATGAGCAGCGGCTTGAGGTCGGTGCGCACCCGCGTGCCGCGCACCGCGGGGATGTACTCGCAGTCGACCTCGGGGTGGCCGTGGTTGTGGTCGCGTTCGATCTCCAGCAGTTCGTGGGTGTTCATGTCGACCACCAGCTTCAGACCCGAAACCGGATGGCCGTAGGGGTTGCCGTCGGGGGTCGCCCGCGCCCACAGATCACACCAGCCCAGCCGCCGCCCGGCGTACTTCTCCGGCATCAGCGCCTTGGCGTAGGTCCAGGTGTCGACCAGGATCAGGTCCGGGTCGGGGAAACCCCACTCCGCCAGGGCGGCGATGACGTCGGGGTGCTTGCGCATCGCCTCGTCGATCTCGTGGAACTCGTCGAGGGTGAAGTTGGGCTGGACACCGGGAATGTGCTCGAAGGACAGGACGGCTTCGCCGGTGAGGTCCACGGTGGCCTCGTAGGTCTTGTTCTCGCTGCGGTCGAGCAGCACCGCCAGCGCCGCCCGACGGACCCGGTCGCCCGGTCGCCAGGATTTGACGACGGCCTTGGGTGGCTCGGCCAATTCGATGGAGGCGAACCGGAACGCCTCGGTCACCAGAGCCTCGCGGCGAAGGATCGCCGCGGTCTGGCGGAACTCCTCGGCCGACAGGGGGTCCAGCGGATGCCGTGCCTCCACATGCCTGCGCTGCGCCGTCTCAGTCAACTCGTTGGCTGTCATTTCCATCCTTCCCGTTCAGTCGCGTCAACCGCCGCGGCGGATCCGGCCGGTGAGCCTCCGTCAGGCTGCTGACGTCACGCGGTAGACGTCGTAGACGCCCTCGACGTTGCGCACGGCGCTCAGGACGTGGCCCAGATGCTTGGGGTCACCCATCTCGAAAGTGAAGCGGCTCACCGCCACCCGGTCGTCGGAAGTGGTCACCGAGGCCGACAGGATATTGACCCGCTCATCGGCGAGGACCCGGGTGACGTCGGACAACAGGCGGTGGCGGTCGAGGGCCTCGACCTGAATGGCGACCAGGAACACCGAGGTCGGGGACGGCGCCCACAGCACGTCGATGATCCGCTCCGACTGCCGGTGCAGGTCGGCGGCGTTGGTGCAGTCGGTGCGGTGCACGCTCACTCCGCCGCCGCGAGTGACGAATCCCATGATGTTGTCGCCGGGAACCGGGGTGCAACACTTGGCGAGCTTGGTCAGCACGCCGGGGGCGCCGGGCACCGCCACCCCGGCGTCCTCGTTGCCGTGCTTCCGAACCGGCATGGTCGCCGGGGTGATTCGCTCGGCCAGTTCGTCCTCGGCGTCGTCGGCCCCGCCGAGCTGTGCCAGCAGCCGCTGGACCACGTGCCGGGCCGAGACGTGTCCCTCCCCGACGGCGGTGTAGAGCGCCGAGACGTCGGCGTAGCGCAATTCGGAGGCCAGCGCGCCCACCGCTCCGGCGCTGACCAGCCGCTGCAGCGGGAGCCCGCCGCGGCGCACCTCGCGGGCGATCGCCTCCTTCCCCGCTTCCAGCGCCTCCTCGCGGCGCTCCTTGGCGAACCACTGCCGGATCTTGGCCTTGGCCCGCGGGGAGACCACGAAGCCCTGCCAGTCACGCGACGGACCCGCGTTGGGCGCTTTGGAGGTGAAGACCTCGACGACCTCGCCGTTCTCCAGTGTCCGCTCGAGGGCCACCAGCCGGCCGTTGACCCGGGCGCCGATGCACCGGTGGCCGACCTCGGTGTGCACCGCGTAGGCGAAGTCCACCGGGGTCGACCCGGCCGGCAGGGTGATCACGTCGCCCTTCGGGGTGAACACGAAGATCTCCTGGACGGCGAGGTCGTAGCGCAGGGACTCCAGGAACTCGCCGGGATCGGCGGCCTCCCGTTGCCAGTCGAGTAGCTGGCGCATCCAGGCCATGTCGTCGATCTCGGCAGCCGCGTGCGGTTGCGGGGCGTTGCGGCCCCTGGCCTCCTTGTAGCGCCAGTGCGCGGCGATCCCGTACTCGGCGTTGCGGTGCATGTCGCGGGTCCGGATCTGCACCTCCAGCGGCTTGCCCTCAGGGCCCACCACGGTGGTGTGCAGGGACTGGTACACCCCGAATCGCGGTTGGGCGATGTAGTCCTTGAACCGCCCCGGCATGGGCTGCCACAGCGAATGAACCACCCCGACCGCGGCGTAGCAGTCGCGAATCTCCTCACACAGGATGCGTACGCCGACCAGGTCGTGGATGTCGTCGAAGTCACGACCCTTGACGATCATCTTCTGATAGATCGACCAGTAGTGCTTGGGCCGCCCCTCCACGGTGGCATTGATCTTCATCGCGCCCAGCGCCGCATCGACGTCGGTGCGGACCCTCGCCAGGTAGGTGTCGCGGGAGGGCGCCCGGTCGGCGACCAACCGGACTATCTCCTCGTAGCGCTTGGGATGCAGTATTGCGAATGCCAGATCCTCCAGCTCCCACTTCACTGTCGCCATCCCAAGCCGATGCGCCAGCGGGGCAATCACTTCCAGTGTCTCCCGCGACTTGCGGGCCTGCTTCTCCGGAGGCAGGAAGCGGATCGTCCGCATGTTGTGCAGCCGGTCGGCCACCTTGATCACCAGCACCCGGGGGTCGCGGGCCATCGCGATGATCATCTTGCGGATGGTCTCGCCCTCGGCCGCGTTGCCGAGCACCACCTTGTCGAGCTTGGTCACCCCGTCGACCAGATGCGCCACCTCGGGGCCGAACTCCGCGGTCAGCGCGTCCAGCGTGTAACCGGTGTCCTCCACGGTGTCGTGGAGCAGCGCGGCGACCAGCGTCGTGGTGTCCATCCCGAGTTCGGCGAGAATGCCCGCCACGGCCAGCGGATGGGTGATGTAAGGGTCGCCGGATCGGCGCAACTGGCTGGCGTGCTTGGCGTCGGCGACCTCGTAGGCCCGCTGCAGCATCGACAGGTCGGCCTTGGGGTAGATCGAGCGGTGGGTGGCGACCAGCGGCTCGAGCACGGGGTTGAACGAACTGCGTTGCAGGGTCATCCGGCGGGCCAGGCGGGCACGCACCCGGCGGGATGCACTGGGCGGCCTGGCCGCCTCCGGCTCCCCG